>CAYTLU010000045.1:0-2556 GCA_964438665.1 uncultured Bacteroides sp. | reverse complement strand
CTCGGGGAGCGTTGGGCGCGGAATGTCGGGGAGCGTCAGCGGGACAGGCTCGATCTTTATCGGCGGGAATACAATCCTGGCAGGGATAATCTCGACAGGCTTTGCCGGGGCGGGGTCTTTGTCGGGAGCCGGGGCGACAGGCGCTTTCGGGGGCTCCTTACGCTGCGGAGGCTGGACGGCCGGCAACACCTCATATTGCTTCCAGATGCCGTCAAGGGCATCGGCATATTCGGCGTTGAAGTCGGACCGCATCTGCTCAAAATGGCTGCGTGTGGTTGCGTCAAACGCTTTGGCATGCTCTTTTGCTCTTTGCCAGAACGCTTTCTCCCAGTCAGACTGGCCGGATTGGCCGGCCGCCTGACCGGGGATGATTGCAACTGCCGCAGCAACAAGCAGTGAAGATGTCAGTTTATGATTCATCTTACAAAGAAATGAATCGTTATTTGTCGGAATTCTTCATTGACTCGCGTATGGATTTCTCAAATGCAGCTTCACGTTCGTCAAGGCTCTTTCTGGTGTCTTTTTTCAGTTGTTCTTTGACTGCATCAATCATCGGTTGTTTGGGCAGTTTCACAGACACGTATGCGCGATATTTGCCGTTTTCGGCACGCACCACACGTTCACATACAACGGAGCAACCTGACAAAGTCTGCACGGTTATTTGCTGGAGGCTGTCCTCGGTCTTCTGATCGAGTTCATCGTTCATGTCGCTGCGGAATCTCTTAGAGTATTGTTCAATCGACATTTTTACAGAATTTGCCACCTGTGCGCGGGCTGCGGTTAAGGCTTTGTCCTTTGCCATCTGCATGTCTGTACTCTCGGCAATGCCATTACCATAGAAATCGGTTTCGTCTGTGTAGTAATTGCACAGCTGCTCCATTTCTTGTTCGCCCTGGTTTGCTTTTGTTTTCTTTGCAGATGCGCATGTGGTTGATGCTAAAACAGTCACTGATAATAAAGCTACAGTAATAAGTCTCATGATTGAAAAATTTTAAGTTAAAATAAGAAGTTTATTGATTAAAAAAGATTTTATATGATTCTGTTGAGGGAAGGTTGCTGTCAGTGCTCCGGCGCTCGAATTTGGCAGCAGAGAGCTGTCGGTCAAGCTCTTTCGTCAGTTTCTTCAGGATGTTGCGGTAGGCATCGCCCCGAGCCTTTGATTCGGCTGTCTTTTCCGGCGCAAGCGAACGCAGGTCGGAGATTACGGCCGTGGCGACCACCGCCTTTGTCCGCAGATCGGTTACGGTCACGGTTGCCGAGGTGTAGTATTCGCGCAGGTTATACATGTCGCCCGTCACGATGCCTCCGCTCCGGAAAGCGGTTGAGATGTCAAACGCCAGATTCGCATCTTTCTCATCGCTGACCATGTCGAAATAGCTGTTGTTGACATATCCGGCAATCCGGCGGGCCAGCGGCTCCGCAGACCTGTCGCTGATGCGGCAGATCGCTTTCAGTCCCGATTCCCGGACGGTTACCGTTATGGTGATCGGAGCGATTGCGGCTTTCAGCCTGTCGGCCAGCGAAACAAGCGCTGGAGTGTCAAAAATTCCGTTGAGGTTTATGGCCGGAGTGATTGTCAGATGCCGTACGGCCGGTTTTGCCGATACATCCGACAGGGCTATCCGTGTGTGGCCGGTGTTGTCGGTCGGGCCTAGGACATTGACTTTCGCCGTTCCGGTATCGAACGCGGCTTTCAGTTTTGCGCCCCCTACCGGATCGGTGCCGGACACGATTCGGACGGTCAGCTCTTTCGATTCGTTGCCGAACGGTTCGATTTCCAACTGCGCCGGCGTTGCGGTTGTTGCCAGCCGGCTGAACATGCCGGAAAGGGATGTGTGCAATTCTGCGCCTATGTCGATCTTTCTGCCCTCATACACCACTTCAAGGCGTTGGTTGGAGAACGGTTCGATTGTCTTTATCCCTTTGGCAAACAGGTCGGCGGCATCGGAGAAGCGCCCTTCATTCAGCGCGCCGCGCCCCTTTATCCACATGTCGAGAGCCGTGGCTGCGGCTTCGGAGCTGCGCTTGCTTCGGAGACGCTCATACTTGCTTCGGTCAAGGCGGTAATACACCCAAAAGCTGTTGCCGTCATTGTAAGTGTCAGCGAGTTCGTATCCCTCCAGCCATGCTTTTGCCTGAGAGCGGATGTCGTTGGTGTAGCGTTCGGTATATTCGCCGTTGTCATCGATACGGTTCAGGAGCGATTGGTTTTCGATGAGTATCTCGATCTCGGAAAGGAGGTCGGTCAGAGCCTGTGTTTTGGCTAATTCATCGTAGCCGTCGGCAGCGAGCGGTGCGCTTCCCACGCCTGTATAGTATCCGGCGACAGCCGGCTTTGACAAGACCCATTGGGGCGCGTCTTTTCCGGCGGCAGCCGAGACTGCCGTTGCGAGAAAGACAACTAGCAGGGTGATGTTAAGATTCTTCATATCAGTCGGAAACGGTTATGTAAATTGACAGTCCGTCGATGGTATATTTGGCCGATACACCCTGACGGCGCAGGTTCTGCGCCAGTTTGATGGCGAAATCGGTGGCATCGCAGCCGTCCGGAAGGGT
>CAYTLU010000044.1:0-8386 GCA_964438665.1 uncultured Bacteroides sp. | reverse complement strand
ATTCGAACCGGGTAAGGAATACATATCTGTATGTATAAGTTTTTTAGTCGAGATTCAGTTTCTCTTTAGCCGGATTGCGGAAGTAGATTTTGTGATCTACATATTCTTGTGCGGCTATCAGAGTCGGTTTCGGCAACTTCTCATAGTAGCGTGAGATTTCAATCTGTTCACGGTTTTCAGAGATTTCCTCAAGATTGTCATTGAGTGAAGCAAATTCCTGAAGCTTTTTTTCAAGATCGTGTTTCATCTCGCCGGCAATCTGGTTGGCGCGTTTTGCTATGATGGCTACTGTTTCGTAAACATTGCCTGTGTCCTCTGAAAGCTCAATCATGTCACGAGTGACAGTGTTGAGTGGCGCGTTGGTCTTTTTGTAATCCATACTATATTATATATGTGATTTTAATTATTTAGTCTTTGATGTGGCTTTGTGCTATTTTAAATATGTTGTCAGCCTCTTTGCGGTTCGGGCTGTCCGGATAGTTGTTGATGAATGAATAATATTCATCTATAACAATGCGGAAACGATCCTCTTTCTTTTCATCAACGCTCTGCGATGCTTCCTGATAGCGTGCTTTCAGCACGAGTAGTTCCAGGTCTTCTTTATAGCGCGAGTAAGGATAGTTTTTGATTGCGTTTTTCGAAACGATAACGGCTGATTCATAATTGTTGCCGAGATAGTTTCCGAGGTTGTAATACAATTGGGCATTTTCCAACTCTTTTAACGTCAACTTGTCTTGAAGCTCAAATATTGCATTCTGGGCAATGCTGACTTTGTCGCTTTTGGGGAAATAGTCCAAGAAGGATTGTAGTTCCTCTATAGCTTTTATTGTCCCGCTTTGGTCGAGTTGGGTCTCCGGAGAGTCGAGATAGTAACCATAGCCGCAATAGAAGCGCGCCAGCTCGGTGTATTTCCCTTTGGGATAACGGTCGTAGTAGGTCTTGAAATATGCGCCAGAATTGATATAGTCTTTATTCTCGTAATGGCTGAGAGCAAGTAGGTATAAGGCATCTTCTGCTTTTTCTGTGCCCTTAAACACAGTGACAATGTCGGTCAGGATTGTAGCAGCCTGCACATATTTTTTATTTTCAAATGCTCGTTTGGCAAAATCGAGTTTGTAGTCGTAGTCCGTACTCTTCTGGGCTTTCTGATATTCTCCGCATGAGGCGAGTGAAAGGGCAGCAAGAAGTATGATGAGATAGTTCCGCATTAGTCAGTTGATGTCGTTTTCACATTAATAGCACGCAAAGATATAAAAAAAAAGTGGCATAGACGTTGATTTTGCATAAAATTTGCTTTCATCAGCTGTTGTGTTGGTCATTTCAACTTATTTTGACTACTTTTGCAAAATATATACGCTTAAACAATACTGGTGTGGACGAATTGAAACAAGATAAAAAAGACAGACCGTTTTGGCTCAAGATTGTGTCCTCTCTTGCTTTGATGTGCTTGATAGGGCTGGCCGTGCTTTGGCTGAGTACTTACTGGCTGGATATGTGGACTCATCATGGCGACTATGCTACGGTGCCCAATGTTAAGGGTATGCATTTCGATGCGGCAAAGGAGATGCTCGAATCTCAGGATTTTGAGGTGATACTTCAGGATTCGGTATTTGAGGATAAAGTAAAGCCGGGAACAGTTATTGAGCAGAATCCCAGAGCTGCTATGGAGGTGAAACCAGGACGCACGGTCTATCTTACGATAAACGCTTTCTATCCTCGGACGGTTATGTTGCCTGTCTTGACCGATATTTCGGTGCGTCAGGCGCGGTCAACACTTGAGGGTATGGGATTTACTGACATAAGAATCAAGGAGATCCCTTCGGAATATGAGGATCTGGTCTTTGCTGTGCTATATAAAGGCAAACAGGTGAAAGCCGGAACAAGAGTGCCGCTTGCCGCTCAGCTGACACTGGAAGTGGGCGTGGCGCTTGATTATGAAAGCATGCAGTCTGACACATTGCTAAATTCATCTCCGGAAGAGGCCGCCGCTCAGGAGCAGTTGCCGGAAGCTCCGGTTTCTGCACCTGCCGTTGATGAACCTACCATCGAGCCGGCGCATGCTCCCGCCGCGCCATCCGTAAATTCGGCCGACGGCGGCGATGACGAACCATCTTTCTTTGACTGACTGCGGAATGGAGAGTGATTTCTTTGATGACGAGTTGGAATCTATTGAAGTAGCATCGTCAGCTGATTCTGTCGAACTGTTTGAACATTTCAGATTCGTGGCCGATAAGGGTCAGCAGTTGCTGCGTGTCGATAAATTCCTTGTCTCCAGACTTGAAAAGTCATCTCGAAACAGAATTCAGCAGGCGGCCGAAGCCGGATGTATTCTGGTAAACGGCAAGGCTGTAAAATCCAATTATAGGGTGAAGCCGCTTGATGTGGTCTCCGTTGTAATGGATCGTCCGCGCTACGAGTTTGAGATCATTCCAGAAGACATCCCTTTGGATATTGTTTATGAGGATGAAGCATTGTTGGTTGTCAATAAACCGGCCGGTCTTGTGGTTCACCCCGGACACGGCAACTATTCTGGAACACTGGTCAATGCTCTGGCATATCACTTTAAGGACAATCCTGATTATGATGTGAGCGATCCCAGAATGGGGCTGGTTCATAGAATAGACAAGGATACATCGGGGCTGCTGGTTGTTGCAAAGACTCCCGATGCAAAGACTCACCTTGGAAAACAGTTCTTTAACAAGACAACGCGCCGCGAATATGTTGCTGTTGTATGGGGCGTGCCAAATCCGGAGGCCGGCATCGTGACAGGACATGTCGGCCGCAACCCGCACGACAGGCTTCAGATGGCGGTATTCCCTGATGGTTCTCAGGGCAAGCACGCTGTGACGCATTATGAGGTGTTGGAAAATCTTGGCTATGTATCGGTGATCAAATGCCGGCTTGAAACCGGCCGGACACACCAGATACGCGTCCACATGAAGCACATTGGCCATCCGTTGTTGGCTGATGCACGCTATGGCGGAGATGAAATTCTTCGTGGGGAGCGAACCGCTAAATATCGTCAGTTTGTTGAGAATTGCTTTAAGGTTTGTCCCAGACAGGCTTTGCATGCAAGGACTTTGGGATTTGTACATCCGGTTACCGGAGAGGAATTGTTCTTCTCATCTGAAATTCCTGCCGACATGACTGCCATGATAGAGAAATGGCGGGGATATGCTGTGGCAAAACGGTGAAAAATATGAAGAATCTCCGGCGTGGTTTGTTTTGTTGGAAATAAAACATTAATTTTGAATCAAAATTCTGTATATATGCCCTTATCGGGCAGTCAATATATTTAAGGAAATTATGTACAATCAATATGATTTCAGCGATATAGCTCCTTTTGATGACGATGATTTCTCATTGAAAATGAATAGCCTGGTTCTTGAACCGGGTTTTGAACATGCGGTTAGATTCGTTATGCCGGATGTTGATTATCCTCGGTTTGCGGAAAAACTGAAATCAATAAAAGACAAGGATGCTTTTCAAAAAATGGTGATGGCGCCATTTTTGGTGTCCTTGGCTGAAAAAACCACTTCGGGGATCACATGCGGCGGGCTGGAGTATATGTCTCCCTCGGAACGATATACTATAATGTCGAATCATCGCGATATCGTTCTTGATGCTTCGTTTTTGAATCTGTGTCTGATAGATCACGGACTGCCGACATCGGAAATAGCAATTGGCAGCAATCTGCTTATCTTTGAGTGGATCACCGATCTGGTGAAACTTAATAAGAGTTTCATCGTCAAGCGTAATTTAGAGCTAAAAAAAGCATTGGAGGCTGCACGGCAACTTTCGGCTTATATTCATTATGCTATTAATTATAAGCATGAGAATGTTTGGATCGCGCAGCGGGAAGGTCGTGCGAAAGATTCCAATGACAGAACGCAGGAAGGCCTGTTGAAGATGTTGTCGCTTGAGGGAGATGCAGAGACATTTATTGGTAATTTGAAGTCCATTAACATTATGCCTCTGTCAATTTCTTATGAGTATGACCCGAATGATTATCTTAAGGCAAGGGAATTTTTGCTGAAAAAACTGGATCCGGATTTCAAGAAATCGCAGCATGACGATCTTCTGAGCATGGAAACCGGCATCCTTCAGTCAAAAGGGCGGGTTCATTTCCAACTGTCGCCATGCATAAACAATGCTTTGAATGGTGTTTCTTTGGAGAAGTCCAAGACGGAAGCCCTGAATGAAGTCTGTGACATTATAGATCGCGCAATCCATACAGGATATAAGATTTATCCGATTAACTATGTCGCTTATGACCGCTTGCATCATTCGGACAGGTTCGCTGCATGTTATACGGAAACGGAAGCCCGCGATTTTGACGATTATGTCGAAATGCAATTGAGCAAGGTTGATTTGTCAGATATTTCCAAGCCGGACATGGAGTTCATGCGTGAAATGATGCTGACCATGTACGCTAATCCGTTGCAGAATAAAATTGCGGCGGAAGCCGTTTCTAAGGGATAGAAATCGATATATGAGAATACCGGTTTTGTTTGCTTTGGTCACGTTGGCACTGACATTATGTGTCGATGCATATATTTATTTTGCAGCAAAACGCAGGCTTGCATCCAAGACACCGTTAAAAATACAGCGATATTCCGCATTGGTCTTGTATGCGCTTTTGCTCGTCGGAATCTTTATGCCGATGCGTTCGGGCGATTCTGGCGTATTGTTGGCTAAAATGTGGATCCTGTTCAGTTATATGACTTTCTTTGTAGGGAAAGCCGTTTTCGTTATCATAGATATTCTGGGCAGGATTCCGACCATATTCGGATTCCGACCGATTCCATTTGCAGGGCTTGCCGGAGGCGTTTTCGGTCTCATCGTCTTTTTGTTTATGTGGTGGGGTGCATTGGTAAACAGGTTCGGCGTTGATACGGTTGAGATAGCTGTACCGGTTGAGAATCTTCCGGATTCTTTCGATGGCTACAGGATCGTGCAGATTTCTGACTTGCATGTCGGCACATTTGGTGATGATACTGATTTTGTAGAGCGCATGGTTCGGCATGTAAATGCGCTTAATCCCGATTTGATCGTATTTACGGGAGATATCGTTAACCGGAAAACATCTGAAATAGAACCGTTCATCGAATCTCTTTCGCGCCTTTCCGCGTTGGATGGAGTGTATTCGATTTTAGGCAACCATGACTATGGCGATTATTATGAATGGAATTCTGAAGAAGAAAAGAGGGCGTCATTGAAGCAGTTGATTGATATACAAAAATCAATGGGTTGGAATCTGCTCCTGAACGAACACAGTTATATACATCATGGGGGTGACAGCATCGCTATTATAGGAGTTGAGAATATCGGTGATCCTCCGTTTGCCGTATATGGGGAGCTGGCTGTTTCATATCCCGATCTGGCGGATTCGACAATGAAAATTCTGCTGACACACAATCCTGCCCATTGGAAAATGGAGGTTGCTGACAGGGAGCGTGCGAATATACCTCTGACATTGTCGGGACATACGCATGCCATGCAGATACGTTTGTTCGGATGGTCGCCTGCCGCCTGGCGATATGCCGATTGGGGTGGCCTCTACAGAGATAAGAGCGGGCGGCATGCTATGTATATCAATATTGGTGCAGGAACGGTAGGCCTTCCAATGCGCCTTGGTGCAACTCCGGAGGTTACGGTGCTGACTCTTGAACGCGCAGACTCCGAAATAAAAAAATGATCTGATGTTTTATCGGTTGCCATGAAGAGGAATTTGTTTTATATAAGTATTGGCAGCAATATGGTTGATGGACGCGATAGGGTTGGCGTGGCCATAAGTGTCGTCAGGTCGAGATTCGATGATGTTGTCGCATCGGATATATATTCCACCAAGTCAGTCAGCCGTGGTGACGATTCTACATACTACAATGCCGTTGTGCGCTTTGTCTCTGACTATTCGGCCGAAGAATTGAATGAATGGTGTAAAATGATGGAAAAAAATATGGGGCGGTCGCATGACATCGGCGGTCATGAAGTTGCGATGGATATTGATGCCGTTATCATGAATGATGAAATCCTTCGTCCGAAAGATTGTTCAAGGGATTATTTCCGGATTGGATTGCGGCAGATCAATAAAGGTTGAGCATCATCTGATTGCCATTTTCCAGGACTTGTCTCTCATGTTTATGACCGGAATCCCCAGATTTTTACATTCTTCATAATATTTTGATGATCTGAGCGGATGCAGATCGTAACTCAGAATTATTGTGTCCGGTTGATACGATGTTTTTATATCCGAAATTGACTTGCGATAGCCGCGGCAAACGAGTGCATAATCGGTTTTTCTACCGGATATCGTCTTGGACGTGTGAATAATGGCGATTCTTTTGTTGCCGACGTTTAAAATATTGTCGCTATATCCGGCCTCTTGATGTTTGCTTGTCGGAATCACGTTGAGCGAGTCAATGCCTCTCTTTCCCATAAAATCCCGGTAGCGTTTTTCCGCTCTTATTCTAGCGGCGGCGGCTTCCTGTGGAGCTGTGGTCAATATGTGCAGCGTTGATGATCCGTCATCGATTATCAGATTTGTAAACTGGGTGGTCCGTGCTATATAAATGGCCGGATCGTGTTTCGGTGCGGGTTGGAATATGAAAACTGCGGTTGTGGCTATGAACAGCAGTGAGAACAGATATCCATAGCGGATTTTTTTGCGTTGAAGCCAAAAATATAATGCGGCGAATGTTGCTGCGTATAAAATCGTTATCCATGCCGGAATGTAGATGTTGTATATAGTCGATCCGGGTAGCGATGCAATAAATTCGGCAGTCCTTTCAAGAATGTTGTAAAGAAAGTCGATGATAGGGCATATCCATGAAGAAATGAATTCTGTCTGTTGGAATATTATCATTAATGCCGACAACGATATCGTTATTGGTAGAATGATGGCGGCAACCACATTGGCAATGATAAAATAGACCGGCATGGAATGGAAGTAGTAAACGGCAATCACGGCTGTCCCAAGCATAGCGGACACAGACACGCATATATATGTGGCGATGCAATATGCGAAATGGTGCTTCCGGGGAATGGGGTTGATTTTGTCGGCAAATAGTATGATCGACAGGACGGCTGCGAATGATAGCTGGAATCCGATTGATTCTATGGATGCCGGATCGAAAACAAGTATGATTAAGGCGGCTGCACATAGAGAGTTGATCGAAGATGTGCGTCTTTGCAGCATTTTCCCGGTCAGGTAGATTGTAGCCATGATCACTGCGCGGGTGACAGAAGGGGAGAAGCCGCATATCCCCGCATATAGCCATATAAGAATGATTTTTACGGCTATGATCGTTTTCCGATGTCCCAATGCCTGAAATGGCCAAAGTGCCAATGAGATGATCATCAGGATGATTCCAACATGCAATCCGCTGAGGGCAAGGATATGAGATAGGCCGGCCGCCGAAAATGTCTCGCGTGTCTCAATTGTCAGATCGGATGTGTCTCCGAGAAGCGCTGTGTTTAGGAACTCTTTTGCCGATGTTGAGAGCTGCGACCGATAGATAATGTCGGTTATTTCTGCTCTAAAGCGTGCCAGATGCGCTGAAATGCTGCCGCCGGGTGCGATTCCGATGATGTCATCAGGCTTTATGATCGTACGGACATAAATGTTTCTATGCAGTAGCGACTCTGCCGGAGAGCGTTCGTCGGGCAGATCTGTCATGATCTCGATTGGTTCAAACGTTGCTTTGAATATCAATTCATATCCCGGCTGAAGCTCGGGTTGGAAGTTGGGAATGGTCAGTGATGCCTTGAACTTTCTGCACTCTTTTAATGAAATGCTGTCAATGCCAAGATTTGATACATATATGGTCGCCGATTGGGAATTATCGTTCTCTCTTACTTCCTTAATCTCGGCCTTATAAAACATCGGTTTGTCCGGGATTGATTCGGATGAAAACGAATCGCGTTGGAATGTCGCTGCAATAAACCCTAATGCAAATGCCACACACAATATGGCTGGTGTGAATCTCTTTAGGAATATCGCAAGGCAAGCCGATATGACGGCGGCGACCGGAAGCCACATGCCATCGGTAATTCCGCATGTCAGGATTCCCGCAGCTAAGGCAAGCACGGTCGGGAGTAGTGGAGTTTTGGATAGGGTCAGTGGCTGTTCCAGATTTCCCATGAGGAGATGGCTTGAAGGTGAAGCATGTCAAGTCCGTTGATTGTTGTTGCTCCTCTATCTTTGCATTTTCTTAGAAAAAGCGTCTGCGATGGATTATAAACGGCATCGAAGCAGATATGATCGGGCGAGATAAATGAATATGGGATTTCAGGACAGCTATTTGTGTTTGGAAACATTCCCAGTGGAGTTGTATTGACAATGATTTTGTTTTTGAGAATGACATCCTCGGTCAGATCGCTGTAA
>CAYTLU010000043.1:0-26406 GCA_964438665.1 uncultured Bacteroides sp. | reverse complement strand
TTGCTCATCAAACAAGGACTTCAAGACATGATCCTGGCCGGAGGCGCACAGGAGACGAACTATTACTCAATGGCAACATTCGATGCGCTGAACGCTTTCTCGACACGCATGGACGAACCGACAAAGGCATCCCGGCCATTCGACAAAAATCGCGACGGCCTGATTCCCAGCGGAGGCGCAGCGGCCGTAATCCTTGAAGATTACGAACATGCCATAAGCCGTGGCGCACCAATACTGGCCGAAGTTGCCGGCTATGGATTCTCATCAAATGGCGGCGGCATATCCCAGCCCAGCGATGACGGCTCTGTCAAAGCCATGAACCGCGCCTTGAATGACGCCGACGTAGCTCCCGATGAAATCGACTATATCAACGCCCACGCCACATCGACTCCGCAAGGCGACATGTTCGAGGCCATAGCGCTTGACCGTCTTTTCAACGGCAAAAAGGCACTTATCAGTTCAACCAAGTCTATGACAGGCCATGAATGTTGGATGGCCGGAGCAAGTGAGATAGTCTATAGCGTCATAATGATGCAAAACAGCTTCATCGCGCCAAACATCAACCTTGAACAGCCTGACGAGTATGCCGCAAAACTCAATATCGCGACAAAGACCATAGAGATGCCGATCGACACAATCCTCTCCAACTCATTTGGATTCGGCGGCACTAACAGCGCACTCGTCATCCGCAAAATAAAATCATAAGATTCCCCCAAAAAGCATAATCTGTCATAAGATGAATCTAGCTCCGGAATTAAAGAAAAGATATACGAAAGAAACGCTCAGCGCAAGAGAAGCGCAGCGGCTGGCCGAATTTATAGCGTTCGGTCCTGCCGTGTTCCAAACCGCTCGCATAATGCTGAAATTCGGCATTATGGATATGCTCCGCGACTCTTCCAACGGAATGACAATCGCAGAAGTTGCCGATCAGTCCGGAATCTCCGCCTATGCAGCCAAATGCCTTATGGAAGCGGCTCTCTGCATCGGGATTATCCTCGTTGACCCCGACACAGACCGATTTACAATCTCAAAAACGGGATGGTTTCTGATCAACGATCCGGCAACACGCGTCAATATCGCATTCAACCACGATGTCAATTACCGCGGATGGTTCAACCTTGAAGAATCGCTCACGGAAGGGAAGCCCATAGGATTGAAGACCCTTGGCGACTGGCCGACGGTCTATGAAGGGCTCTCCTCACTCCCGCCCGAAATTCAGAAAAGCTGGCTCGATTTCGACCATTTCTATTCCGACAGTTCATTTGACCAGGCTCTGGAAATAGTTTTCGCACAGCATCCGTCAACGCTGCTCGACGTAGGCGGCAACACCGGTCGCTGGGCATTGCGTTGCGTAGAGCATGACAAAAATGTCAGCGTGACCATTCTCGATCTTCCCGGACAGATCGGCATGATGCAGAAAAACATCGAGGGGAAACCGGGAGCTGACCGGATCGACGGACTTGGCATCGACCTGCTTGATGAAACATCGCAAATGCCCGAAGGTCGCCGCTTTGATGCTGTCTGGATGAGCCAATTCCTTGACTGCTTCAGCGAAGATCAGATAATCAGCATCCTGCGCCGCGCCGGAAAAGTGATGGGCTCAAATTCGCGGCTCTACATCATGGAGACCCTATGGGACAGACAACGCTTTGAACCTGCGGCGCTATGCCTGACGCTGACAAGCCTCTACTTCACAGCCATTGCCAACGGCAACAGCAAGATGTATCATTCCGAAGACATGACTCGCCTCATTGAGAAAGCAGGACTTGTGACCGAGTCCATTCATGATCATCTCGGACAAGGCCATAGCATAATGGTGTGCAAACTGAAAAATTAAAAATCAAATATCCACAAAATTCAAAAACATGACACGTAAAGAAATTGAAGACAAGGTCCGCTACTTCCTGATTGAAGACCTGGAAGTCGATGAAGACAAAATCGTGCCTGAATCACGCCTGAGAGAAGACGTTGGCATCGACAGCCTCGACTTTGTTGACATTGTTGTTATTGTAGAGAAAACTTTCGGGTTCAAGATCAAGCCTGAAGAAATGGGGAGCGTTGTCACTCTCGCCGACTTCTACGACTACATCGACTCGAAAGTAAACGCCTGACCATCATTCAGACTGCAACGTGACAGAACTGAGACACGACAAATGGGTCGGGACGACCTATGGCAATTCGTTCATGCACCGATGGCTGATAAAGCTGTTGAAAGTGATCGATGTGCGTATAGTCTATTGGTTCGCGTCACTGTTCGTAGTGCCTCCGACATTGATTCTCAGCGGCAATGGCCGCCGTCCGATCTATAGCTACTTCCGCCGGCGCCATTGCTTCGGCAAATGGAAATCAGCATGGATGACCTATCTCAACTTCTGCGTATTTGCAAAAGTAGTCATAGACAGGTTTGCGATGTATGCCGGGAAACGGTTTGAAATCGACTTCGACGGCTACGACCATTGGCAGACGCTATCGGCAAGCCCATCGGGATTCGTCCAACTAAGCTCCCACATCGGGAACTACGAGTTGGCAGGCTATTCACTCCGCGCCGAAAACAAACGCTTCAATGCCCTTGTGTTTGGCGGAGAAAAAGAAACCGTGATGGCCAACAGAGCAATGCTTTTTGACAGCAACAACATCAGAATGATTCCGATGCAAACCGACATGTCGCATCTCTTTACAATTGACAAGGCACTTTCTGACGGCGAGATTCTCAGCATGCCCGCCGACCGCATATTCGGATCGCAGAAATCTTTTTCGGTGACATTTCTGGGAGCGCAAGCCAAACTGCCGCAAGGACCGTTTACAATAGCGGCACTACGCGAAACGCCGATTGTCTATGTTGTTGTCATGAAAACCGGAGCGAAACGCTACAAGATCACCATCCGCCCCGTGGAAGCTCCCGCCGGATTGACCGGAAGGCAAAAAGCAAAGGCTCTCGCTGACGGCTATGCCCGACTGCTGGAAGACACCGTCCGCCAACACCCGACACAATGGTTTAACTATTTCGACTTTTGGAATAATGACTGACATAGAAGCAATTGACATTCACGAACTGCTGCCACAGCAAGAACCATTTGTCATGGTTGACCGCCTGACGCACTTCGACATGCAGCGAACCATCTCGCAGACAACCGTCAAATCCGACAACATTTTCACCGACCAATCCGGAATCTTTTCCGAATCCGGCGTGATTGAAAACATTGCCCAGACGTGTGCCGCACGTATCGGATATGTCAACAAATATATCCTGAAGAAGCGGATACATCTAGGCTTTATCGGGTCAATACGCAATCTCCGGATTCACCGCCTGCCGAAAACCGGTGAAACAATGACCACAACAGTAGTGACGATCGAGGAAATTTTCGGAATGACTCTTGTCAAAGCTACAGTCGAGACTGACAGCGGCCCGATTGCCGATGCAGAGATGAAAATTGCCGTCAGCGAAGCGGAGGATGTCAAGAACTAAAAAACGTTTGAAATGAAAAAACTGACCGCAACCAAGGATTTTGATGTCAGATTCAGCGAAGTCGATTCGATGAATATTGTCTGGCACGGATCATATCCACTCTATTTCGAGGATGCCCGCGAGACATTCGGCGCAAAATACGATCTTGGATATATGACCATTTTCAACAGCGGTTACTACGCTCCTCTGGTTGAGCTTTCATTCAAATACAAAAAACCTCTCATCTACGGTTCTAAGCCCCGAATCGAAATAACATACCAACCGACAGAGTCGGCAAAGATTGTTTTTGACTATGAAATCATCGACAACGCCACCGGCGAAACGATTGCCACCGGCCACTCGGTTCAAGTGTTCATGGATCGCGACTATCAACTGGTGTGGGAAAATCCGCAATTCTATCAACAGTGGAAAGAAAAGTGGGGAGTGCTATGATTATTAAGATTTCCGACAATATCATATCGCCGCTGGGCATGACAACCCGGGAGAATTTCAAATCCATTCTCACCGGAAAGTCGGCACTGCATCTCCACAGCGAATGTTTCGGACTGCCGGAACCGTTCATCGGATCTCTGCTAAAGCGAGAACAGCTCCTTGACATATTTGCTTCGGAATTTCAGGAAAGCGATCTGACATTCTTTGAAAAACTGTGCATTCTATCCGCATCGGAAGCAATCAAATCCGCAGGCATCGATCCTGCCGCTGACGACACTCTGTTTGTCCTGTCAACAACAAAAGGAAATGTCGCCCTGCTTGAACAGGAGATTGACAACCCGCAGTGCTTCATTGGCCGGACAGCTACACGCATAGCCGGATTTTTCGGCAATAATAATCAGCCAATCGTTGCATCCAACGCATGCATATCTGGCATCTGCGCACAAATAGCAGCTGTCCGCGCACTGCTGTCGGGACGTGCGCGCCGCGCCATTGTGATCGGAGCAGACGTGCTGAGCCGATTCATAGTCTCCGGCTTCCAGTCGTTCAAAGCCCTCAGCCCTGACGCTTGCGCGCCATACGATGCCAACCGTTGCGGCCTGAACCTCGGCGAAGCTGCAGCGACAATAATATTGGAAAAATCGGATTCTGCACACGAATCCGACTGGCGTTATCTCGGCAGCGCGATAAATAATGACGCCAACCATATATCCGGACCGTCACGAACAGGCGAAGGCGCATTCCGCGTGTTAAATGCCGTTTCGGACAGCGCCGACACCGGCAATCTGGCATTCATAAACACTCACGGAACCGCAACCCTCTACAATGACGAGATGGAATCGATAGCCCTCCACCGCGCCGGATTGTCAGAAATTCCGGCTTGCGGGCTTAAAGGGTTCTATGGGCATACGCTCGGCGCGGCCGGTGTCCTTGAAACAATTCTCTCCATGCAGGCTGTAGATTCAGGAATTGTATTGCCAACGCGTGGATTCCATTCGCAAGGGACTACCAATCCTGTAAATGTCAGCCCCGCCATCAGGCAACTCGATGGCTCAAAGGACTGGTTTATCAAACTATTGTCGGGTTTCGGCGGCTCAAATGCCGGCATAGCATACGGAAAAGGAGGCGACAGATGATGACAACAGCGGCACATATAATAATAACCCCCGGAAAAACCACCCTGGATGGACGTGAGCTATCAACACTTCCATTGACCGGTCTCTACCGACAGTTTATCGGCGGCTATCCCAAATTTTTTAAGATGGACGGACTCTGCCGTCTGGGGTTCATCGGCGCAGAGCTTCTGCTGAAAATTCTTAGCCCCGCCCAACTTGAAAACACCGCAATAATACTTTTCAACCGCAGCGGATCGCTGGCAACGGATCGGAACTATCAGCAGACAATCAGCAACAAGGAGAATTATTTCCCCAGTCCGTCACTATTTGTCTATACCCTTGCCAATATAGTCACCGGCGAAATTGCCATCCGACACAAAATATATGGCGAGACATCTTTCTACATAATGGATCAAAAAGATGATGCACAGATGGAAAGAATCGTGAGCGAGTCGCTGCTGACATCCGCCCCCGGACACATTCTTTGCGGATGGGTAGAATATGTAGATGAAAATTGCTATCTTGCAGACTTAAAATTAATGGAAAATCAAATAAACTAAATATAACCCTATGGATGAATTAATCTATCAGCTGAAACTACAGATAATAGAGGCCCTCAACCTTGAGGAAATAACACCGGAAGACATTGACGCCGATGCCCCCCTCTTCGGCAGCGGCCTTGGGCTGGATTCAATCGATGCGCTTGAACTGATTGTGCTTTTGGAGCGTGAATACGGAATCAAGCTGAAAAACCCGGCGGAAGGAAAAGAAATCTTCAAATCGGTTGCATCTATTGCAGATTACGTCAGCAAAAACCGCACCAAGTAATCCTGCCGAACAACACGATATCATGCCAAAAAGGATTTGCATAACAGGAGCCGGCATCATTTCAGCTTTAGGCATAGGCGTTAAGGAAACTCTCAGATCGCTGCTCGATGAAAAATCGGGCATTGAGCCTATAAGCATCCTTGACACCGAACACCGCCATTTCCCTGTCGGAGAGGTCAGGCGATCCAACCGACAGCTGGCAGCCATTGCCGGTGTAAAAGCCCCGGCCAACCAGCTACGCACAGTGCTTTTAGGCATCATAGCCGCCAAAGAAGCCATCTCGACCGCCCGCCTGACACAGTCAGACATAGCCCGGGCCGCTTTCATCGGCGGAACTACGGTTGGCGGGATGGACAAAACAGAGCAGGACTTCAAAGAAACATTCGAATCAGAATCAGAGAAATCTTCGAATCTTCATCTGAAATATAATGACTGCGGCTCATCAACAGATCTCATAGCCCTCTCCATCGGAGATTTCCGCATGAAGACAACATCATCCACGGCATGCTCTTCGGCCGCCAATGCCATCATCTTCGGCGCACGTCTGATTAAATCCGGAATCGTTGACATTGCAGTTGTGGGCGGATCGGAAGCCATGACCCGCTTCCACCTCAACGGATTCAACTCGCTGATGATAATCAGCCATGAGCAATGCCGTCCGTTTGACCGGGGTCGCACAGGGATAAATCTTGGCGAGGGCGCGGCATTCCTTGTCATAGAAAGCCTTGAATCGGCGCGCCGCCGGGGAGCATCCATCCTTGGAGAAATCAGCGGCTACGCCAATGCCTGCGATGCATTTCACCAGACAGCGACATCCAATGACGGGGAAGGCCCATATCTGGCAATGCGCAAAGCAATAGATATGGCCGGACTGAAGCCGAAACAGATTGACTACATCAACGCACACGGCACCGGAACTCCCAATAATGATGAAAGTGAGTTTATCGCAATGGAACGAATCTGGGGCGACAACATTCCGCCATTCTCATCGACAAAGGCTTTTACCGGACACACCACCAGTGCATCCGGAGCAATTGAATCTGTCATAAGCCTGCTGGCAATAAACCATGACTTTCTTCCGGCCAATCTCGGATGGAGGTCGCCGTTCAAAGAGCATGCACGCCCGGTGACCAAAACCACATCCGCCACGCTACACCACGTTGTCAACAATTCATTCGGATTCGGAGGCAATGACTCATCATTAATAATCTCCAAATTCCCGACAGATGAGAAATAGATGTTATGTCAAATCGGTAGCGCAAGTGTCGTGCCAGGCTCCGCTGTCTGACAAATGGCTGACAGAGCCTGAGATCTACGATAATCCTTATGTCCGCGCTCAAGAGCCGGACTTGTCCGGACTTGTCAGCGCCAGCGAATCGCGTCGGATGAGCAGAATCCTTAAACGCGCCATAGCAACCGCAATAACCGCAATCGACAAATCCGGACATCCGTCTATGGACGCTATTATCACAGGAACAGGCTGCGGATGCATGGAAAACTCCGAACGCTTCCTTATCGACATGAGCCGTTTCGGAGAAAACTGTCTGAAACCGACACTTTTCATGCAATCGACCCACAATACGATCAGTTCTCTGATGGCAATAGTGCTGAAATGCCACGGATATAACAACACATATTCCCACAAAGGCATCTCCTTTGAAAGCGCACTGCTCGATGCATGGCTTCAGATAGACAGCGGGGAGGTCAACACGGTGTTGGTAGGGGCACACGATGAAGTGACTCCGATGATGTCAACAATCATGTTTAGCGAAGACCCCGAGAACCGTTTTCTCTCGGAAGCCTCCGTTTCAGCCGTTATTTCATCCGAAATCGCGCCCTCAACACCACTCTGCGAGATAGAAAGCGTCAGTCTGCTTCACCGGCCTGATACCAAAACATTAGCCGAATATTTTGACCGCGAACGAGATGGGTGCATGCTTCTCGGCACAACCGGCTTCCCTCTGAAAGACCAACCTTATCAAGATCTCATCACGGCATTGGCGTTCTCTCCCATTCAGTTGCAATACAAGCCCTTGTTCGGCGAAAACTTTTCAGCATCGGCAATAGGATTCTATGTCGGCGTCACTCTCCTAAACAACCCGGAAATACCTTCATTTCTAAGCATTGACGGACGGTCAAAACCGACTCCGCAACGCATCACGCTTATAAACCGGACCGATGATTCTGACTGGGCTATGATCCGGCTCAAAAAACCGGACTTTAGACAAAACCAACATGATTAAGACTATGATCAATATAAAACGAATATTCATACTTCTTTTTCTGGCCGCACTCCAGACTGTGACAGTTCCGGATGTCTGCGCAGCTCTGTCGCCGGCTCAAAAGAAAGAGGTCATTTCCAGAATAAATGCATCGGCAAGCGCAATAAAACGCATGTCGTGTTCATTCACGCAGACAAAAAATCTGAAAATGCTCTCCGACAAGATGGTTTCAAGCGGGAGACTATATTACAGCAAACCAAACCGCTTGCGATGGGAATACACCTCGCCCTACCGCTATAAGTTCATTTTCAATGGATCAAAAGTCTTCACCGGCAGTGATTCCAAAAAGAATGTCATAGATGCAAACACGAACAAAGTCTATCGCGAAGTGTCACGCATAATGATGAGCGCAATCACCGGACAAGCCCTGTCGAACACGTCCGATTTCACTGCGGATATTGAAGATGCCCGATCCGCATGGGTCGTAACCCTCCTGCCAAAGAAAAAGGAGCTGAAACACGTATTCAAAAAGCTCCAGCTCGTATTCAACCGGAAGACAAACATGATCTCCACGATAAAGATATATGAAAAAAACGGAGACACCACAGATATAACACTATCCGACATCTCAACTGACAAAACCATCAATGAATCTGTTTTTGCTATTCCTTAGTCTGATTGCCTGCGCAGATACCTTGCAGCAGCCGACCAATGCCGTGGCAGTGTCGGAAGATACGGCATGTATCTCCCGCTATTGCTGCTCATTCGGAATCGAGACTGAGAAAGCCGGATTCACAGGCATGCTGCTCATGCACCGCAACGGCAATGAAATAGCAGGAAGCCTTATCAATGAATTTGGATTTTCCGCATTTGACTTCATTTATCATCCGGAAACGAATAAGGTAAAACTGGTGAATATCACCGATTTTCTCAATAAATGGTATATCCGGCGCGTTCTGCGGACAGATTTGGCATATTGTCTGGGGACACTTTTTAACCAACCCAGCGACAAGCGGAAAGGATATACCATTGAATCAGCCGCAAACGGCACAACGCGAATAGTAAACAACAAACGAAAACTGGCATACTCGTTTTCTCCCCTCCAGCCCTACGGAAACCATGATACTTCAAGATAACCTCTACACACTGCAGTCAGCCGATACAGAAACCCGGTCGTTCACAATCAGACTTAACCCCGACTGCATCATATATAAAGCCCACTTCCCCGGAATGCCCATCACTCCGGGCGTATGCATCATAGCCATTGCCACCGAACTGCTTCAGGAGCTTATCGGCAGGATGGCGGTTCTCAAAGAAGTTGTCAATGCAAAATTCATTGCCACAATAAATCCGATTGAGCGGCCGCAAGTGACTGTGACATTCAATAAAATGTCTATCGACGAAGAAAGTTCCACCATAAAGGTCAATGCCGTCATATCGGCAGGACCAACCGTATGCTCAAAGCTGTCGCTACTCTATAACATTAAATGAATCAGACTCCCAACATAGAGACGGTCAGGTCAACGATGCTGGTTCACAAAATCTGCATCGTGATTCCGACTTATAACAACGATCAGACACTGGCCGACGTTATCAGCGATAGCCTTAATTTCACCGATCAGATAATCGCGGTCAACGATGGAAGCACCGACCGCACCGCTGAAATACTCTCTCTGTTCAGGGATCGCATAAATATAGTGAACCTCCCGCGCAACAAAGGAAAAGGCGCGGCTCTTAAAGCCGGATTTCTCCGCGCCAAAGAGCTTGGATTTCACCACGCCATCACCATCGATTCCGATGGGCAACACTATCCCGCCGATATTCCGGCTTTTGTAAAGGCCATTGTGGAATCTCCCGATGCAATCATCATCGGCCAACGCGATTTGAGCAGAGTTGATATCAACGGCAAAAGCTCATTTGCCAACAAATTTTCCAATTTCTGGTTCAATCTACAAACCGGATGCCGACTGAAAGACACCCAAACAGGCTTCCGGGCATATCCGCTTGACCGCCTGCGCTGGCTTTCACTTCTGACAAGCCGCTATGAAGCCGAACTCGAACTGATGGTCTATGCCTCCTGGCATGGAACCGAAATCATTTCAATCCCAATCCGCATCCACTACCCGCCGCAGGCTGAACGAATCAGCCATTTCCGTCCGGGCATGGACTTCACCCGAATCAGCATTCTCAACACCATTCTTTGTGTAGCAACGGTTTTCTACGGACTTCCGGCCAGAGCCGTCAATGCCATTCGTCATAAAAGACTCTTTAAAGGCGGATTCAAACCGTTTACCCACAAAAAAGGGTCTCCCAAAGAAGCCGCCACGACAGTATCCAGACTGACCCGCTCAATCTACGGATTCTGCTATTTCGCATTCTGGGCCGTCGGCGTGTTCACCCCTCTAGGCTGGCTATATTTCAAAATCGGGAAAACCACCGAGAAGAAAAGGCTGCGCTTCCACCGCGCACTGCAGTGCATCTGCCGTCAGCTGACCAGTTTTTACCCCGGATCGAAAGTCAGCTACAACAACCCCCACGGCGAAACATTCAGGCAACCGGCAATGATTATATGCAATCATCAGTCTCACCTGGATCTGCCAGTCATCATGTCACTCAGCCCGAAACTGATATTCCTCACCAACGACTGGGCATGGAACAACGTGCTTTACAGCCAGATCATCCGTAATGCCGAATTCCTTCCTACATCAGCCGGCGTTGATGTTCTCCTGCCGAAGATCAAGGATCTGAAAGAGCGAGGCTATTCAATTGTGATTTTCCCTGAAGGAACCCGTTCGGCCGACTGCTCGATTCTGCGTTTCCATCAGGGAGCATTCCGCGTGGCGCAGATGCTTAAAATGGACATTATCCCTCTGACCCTACATGGAGCAGGACACTATTTGCCAAAAAAAGACCTGATGTTCAGAAAGAATCCCATAACGCTTTCGATCGGAGAACGTCACATCTTTTCGGATGCTGATCTGGAGACCACTTCGCTGAAACTTGCATCGAAATATCGGAAAATCATCCGTGCCGAATATGACAGGATAGCAGATATCGAAGAAAACGCCGCCTATTTCAAGGCTCTCGTACTATATAAATATGCCTATCGCGGCTGGAACGTCACCTCACATGCAAAAGAACTGCTTCGCCAGCTCCCCAATATAGCCGGATTCACAGACGGAATCGACAAATCCGTGCGCAGCATCCGAATAATCAACGGCGGCATAGGCGTTGTTCCGCTACTGTTCGCGCTTGTAAATCCAACAGTCGAAGTCTATGCCTACGAAGAGAATCTGAAAAGCTTCACCGTTGCCGCCGCTACCCCGCATCTTCCCGCCAATCTCCACTTTATCCATCCGGTGTGGAATGATGACTACACATCTTCCGGCATCACATTTGACACGACATACATCATCGACACCGCAAACGGCCGCGATGCAGATCGCTTCAAAGCCTTCAACCCAATTCTGATAGAACTGCAGCCATGAATAAATGCGTCATAATCGGAAGCGGCCTTGGCGGTCTGACATGCGGACTTATCCTGCAACGCAACGGCTATGATGTGACCATAGTCGAACAAGGCTCAGCAGTCGGAGGATGTCTGCAATGCTTCAGCCGAGGCGGCGGGAAATTCGAGACCGGCATGCACGTTATCGGAAGTGCGCTTCCCGGCCAGACGCTACACAAGCTCCTGCGTTTTTTCGGCCTTGACGAACTGCCGATGCATCAGTTGGATACGTCAGCCTACGAAATTTCATCCATTGGCGGACAGCAATTCCGGTTTGCCAACGGACGCGAAGCATTCATAGAGCAGATGGCATCATATTTTCCCGACGAGAAAGACAATCTCAACCGCTATTTTGAAGCAATCGAGACTGTCGCCGCCGCCTCATCGCTCAATTCGCTCCGTCACGCCGAGTCTGACTATGCCATCAACACACGCTACCAGAGCGTCAGCATCAATTCAGTCATCGACTCGATATTCAATGACCGGATGCTGAGACAGGTTCTTGTCAGCAACCTCCCCCTCTATGCCGGCAAACGCGACAAGACACCGTTCGCGCTACATGCCTACATAACCAACTTCTACAATCAGAGCGCGTTCCGCATTGTTGGCGGCAGCGATTCGATTGCTAAAAGACTCACAAGCCAGATACTATACAATGGCGGGCATATCCTTACACAAAGCAAAGCGACAAAAATCATCTGCGACAACTTCCGCGCCACCGCCGTTGAGATCAACAATAGCCGTGTCATACCGGCAGACGTTGTCATTGCCGCCATCCACCCCGCCAGAGTCATGGAACTGACAGCCGACTGCAAGCTGATCAGGCCGGCATTCCGCCGGCGCATATCCTCGCTGCCCAACACCACAGGTTGCTTCTCGCTGTTTCTCAAATTCAAGCCCGAACGCGTTCCGTATCTCAATTCTAACTTTTATGGCTTTGCCGGTTCATCGCCTTGGGAATGTGAAAAATATACCGATTCAAACTGGCCTAAAGCCTATATGTATATGCATTTTTGTCATCAGCCGAACCCTCGCTATGCTTCGACCGGAGTAATGCTGTCATACATGAACATCGCTGATGTCAAGCAATGGGAAGGCACACAAATCGGCCACCGTGGAGACTGTTACGAAGATTTCAAGCACCGCAAAGCCGCCATTATGATTGCTGCTCTTGAAAAAGACTTTCCGGGGATATCCACAAACATCGAATCATATCATACTGCATCCCCGCTGACCTATTACGACTACACCGGAACGCAGGACGGATCTATGTACGGTGTGGAAAAAGATATATCTCTCGGAGCTGCCGGACGTGTGCCCCACCGCACAAAAGTGCCCAATCTGCTGCTAACCGGACAAAATATAAACTCCCACGGCATTCTCGGTGTCATCGTCGGAACAATCGTCACATGCGCCGAACTTCTGACCGCCGAAAAAATATATCAACAAATAATAGAAGCGAATAACAGGTGAACATATCAGTTGTCATAGTCGGTGGAGGCATCGGAGGCCTTTTTTGCGGGGCATTGCTCGCAAAAAACGGTTGCCGTGTGACGGTTCTTGAAAAGAACAGCATACCCGGAGGCGGACTTCAATGTTTCCACCGCCGGGGAAAGATTTTCGAGACCGGCATGCACGTTGTCGGCGGGATGGAAGATGGCGGCTCTCTCCTCCGCATCTGCCGCTACCTTGGCATTGCGGATTCACTCAACATACACCATATCCGCCACGACATCACCGATGAAATTTTCTGCCGCCGAACCGGAGAAAAAATCCGCATCGGCTCGGGAAAAGCCAATTTCATCTCAAGCCTTGCCACCATTTTCCCGGAAGAGAAAGCAAATCTGGAAGCTTACGTCAATGAACTTTACCGGATCACTACCGAAGTTCCTCTTTTTTATCTCAAAGAGTCACCCTTAAAGATTACCTCCCACTCCGACAACTTCTCAACAGCCGCAGACCGCCTGATCGCATCCTACATCTCCGATCCGAAACTCCGCTCCATCCTCGCTTATCTCAACCCTCTTTACGGCGGGGTGGCAGGACATTCCCCGGCCTACGTCCATGCACTCATCAGCGTTCTCTACATCAACGGAGCAGCCCGCTTCATAGGCGGCAGCCAGCAACTGGCCGACCGTCTGATCGATGTCATCCGCCAATCGGGAGGAGAGGTCTTGACCGATCAGGAAGTGACGGAAATAATGGTATGCGACAGACGCGTCACCCACGTCAGGACAGCTTCAGGCCTTCAAGTAGCAGCCGACTGGTGTATCGCCGCCATCCACCCCACAGCCATGTTGAGGCTAGTTCCCGAAGGCACATTCCTGCGCGGATTCACAAAGCGACTCAACTCCATCCCAAACACCTATTCGGCATTCGCGCTTTTCATCGATCTCAAACCCGGCACACTTCCATATATCGACCATACATGCTACTACCTTGAGGACTATACATGGATGTGGCGACAAAGCGAATACGACCCTGCCGACTGGCCAAAGGGATTCATGTACATGACCCCTCCGGATGCAAACCAGGGCTTCTATGCATCTCGTCTGCTCGTCCACGCCGTTATGCAGTATGACAACGTGCGCCGCTGGGAGAACACATCTTCCGGAAATCGAGGCAATGACTATGAACAATGGAAGCGTTCCATGTCAGAACGCATCATCAGCAAACTTGAATACGCCATCCCCGGCATACGTCAATGCATAGCCCACTGCCACACAGCATCACCGCTGACCATCCGGGACTACTATCACACTAAAGAAGGAGCAATATTCGGTTACCGGAAAGATTGCGATGACCCTATATTCTCACAGCTTCCGGTCCACACAAAGGTCACAAACCTGCTGCTGACCGGACAGAATATAAATCTTCACGGAATATGCGGCGTGCCGCTGACGGCCGTGACAACCGCCGAGGCCATTCTCGGACACAACTTTTTGATAAACCAATTTGACAGTGACAATAAAGAGATTAATTAACCTGATTCTGCCGATTACTCTTATGTGGACCGCAACGATCGCCATAGCAGAAACGAGTATAAACATATGGGACGGCACCGCTTGCCGCGACAAAGTGAAATTGACTCCATTTCCGGCCGAAGGCAACGGAAACATTGCTTGCATCGTATGTCCCGGAGGGAGTTATTTCTGGCTCGACCGCGAGACCGAAGGCTACGGTGTGGCTCGTTGGCTGCAAGCAAACGGCATTTCGGCATTTGTGCTGGAATACCGCGTAGGAGGCATCCCGGCTTTTATCACCCACTACCGCCTGATAGCCCGCGGCAACCGCTATCCCGACATGCTCCACGATGTGCAGCGTTCAATCCAGCTGGTGCGTGAAAACGCCGCCGATTTCGGCATTGATCCGACAAAAGTAGGAGTCATGGGATTTTCAGCCGGAGGACATCTGGCCGGTCTGTCCGGCATGTTTTTCGACAACAATGCCCTCAGTCAGCTTGACATCCGTCCGCAAGTGTCTCTGCGGCCTGATTTCATTGCGCCGATCTATCCGGTTGTGTCATTTGTGGATGACTGCGTCCATAAACGCTCCCGCCGCGGAATCCTTGGAGAAGGGAACTCGATCAGCGATCAGATGAAAGATTCCCTGTCGCTTGAACTACACGTCAGGCCCGACATGCCTCCCACCTATCTGATGAACTGCATCGATGACCCGATTGTGAAATACCGGAATTCCGAACTGCTTGATTCCGCCCTGACTGCCGCCGGAGTGCCACACCGATATGTGCAGTTCACCACCGGCGGTCACGGATTCGGAACAAATCCACACAAAACATCATCCGAAGCAATCACATGGAAAGAAGATTTTCTATCATGGATTAAAAACCTGTTCAAATGAAACCATATAACGACTCCGACGATATAGAATTCCGTCCTGCCGAAGAAATCGCGACATTCCAGAACGGCAAACTCCGTGAAGCTATCAGCTATCTCGCAGCAAACTCCGCATACTATCAACGGATGTTCCGACAAAACGGCATCAATCCGGATTCGATACGCACCGTTGCCGACTTGCAGCAGATTCCTTTCACAGAGAAAAAGGACCTCCAGATATATAATGACGACTTCCTGTGTGTCAGTCCAGACAAAATCATAGACTACGTGACCACATCCGGCACGCTGGGCGACCCTGTGACATTCGGATGCACAGACCGCGATCTTGACCGTCTGGCGTTCA
This sequence comes from uncultured Bacteroides sp., assembly GCA_964438665.1. Lineage (GTDB taxonomy): Bacteria > Bacteroidota > Bacteroidia > Bacteroidales > Muribaculaceae > Paramuribaculum. The sequence goes on along the minus strand of CAYTLU010000043.1, from coordinate 10,635 downwards.
ACGAGATGAAATCATTCCGGTGTGCCGGGGTCAAGCCGGGCGACAAAGTGCAGCTGATGACCACTCTCGACAAGCGTTTCATGGCAGGGCTGGCCTACTTTCTCGGCATTCGCGAACTCAAAGCCGGTATCATACGCGTTGGCAACGGCATGCCAGAACTTCAATGGGACACCATCCGGAGACTGCGGCCCGACACCATCATGTGTGTTCCCTCCTTTATCCTTCGCCTGATCGAATATGCCGAACAACACGGAATCGACTACCGCAATTCCAGCATCCGGCGCATTATCGGCATCGGCGAAGGTCTGCGCCAACAGGATTTTTCCCTGAACCTGTTGGGAAACCGGATAAAGGAAAAATGGGATGTCGAACTGTTTGCCACATACTCTTCAACGGAAATGGGCGCCACATTCTCCGAATGTCCCTATGGTTGCGGCGGACATGTGCATCCGGAGCTTATCATAGTGGAAATTATCGGCGATGACAATCTTCCGGTCAAGGATGGCGAGGTGGGCGAAGTTGTTGTCACAACGCTTGGCGTAGAAGGAATGCCATTGTTGCGCTTCCGCACGGGCGACATGAGCAGCAAAGTGACCGAACGATGCCGGTGCGGACGCTATTCCTATCGTCTGACCCCACTGATTGGCCGCAAAAACAATATGATCAAGCTGAAAGGCACCACCATCTACCCACCCGCGATAAATGATGTGCTGGACAACACATCCTATGTTGTCAACTATGTTGTGGTAGTCCGGAATTCCTATGCGGGAACCGATGAGGTTGTGGTCAAAGTCGGGGTTGCCACTCCGCTGCCGTTCGATGTCATAAAAGATCTGAAAGACCGCTTCCGCTCGCGCATCCGCGTTGCCCCGATTGTCGAAGTGCTGTCGCCGGATGATGTCAACAAGATCAACAATCCTTCATGCAACCGGAAGCCGATAAAATTTATTGACAACCGCAAAAAAGAACAAAGATGACACACCCGGACTTCGAAGAGATACGCCCATACACAGACGAGGAGATTCCGGCAGCAATGCAGCGGATTGCCCGCAGCGAACTGTTTCCGCTGATCGCATCCTATGTCTTTCCCGGCCGTGATATAGAAAAGGTGCGCAGCCATATCGCCTCCATCGATTCCATACGCCGCTTCCAGAAAGAGATCATGACCGTTGTCAACGAACAGGTCATCCGCCGCAGCATCGATGCTTTTACATACAGCGGTCTGGGGCATCTTGATCCTGACAGAGTCTATCTGTTTGTGTCAAACCATCGCGACATAATGCTTGATTCCAGTCTTCTGCAATATATTCTGCTGACCAATGGGCATGACACCTCTGAAATCACTTTCGGAGCAAATCTGATGACACATCCGCTGGTGGTTGACATTGGCAAGTCAAACAAAATGTTCAAGATAGAGCGCGGCGGAAACTTCAAAGGCTTCTACCGGTCATCTCTGCTGAATTCGGAGTATATCCGACACACGCTTCTCAGCAAGCACCAATCAGTCTGGATTGCCCAGCGAAACGGACGCACCAAAGATGGACTCGACCACACCGAACCGGGGCTTATCAGCATGTTTCTCGCAAGCAGCTCAGCTGACAAAATCAAAAGCCTGGAAGAACTGGCAATCTGCCCGGTGGCAATATCCTACGAATGGGAAACGTGTGACATCGGCAAGACATTGGAACTCTACGAATCGCGCTTCACCAAATATGTCAAGAAACCGGGGGAAGATCTCAGCAGTATCCTCAATGGACTGATTTCATACAAGGGCAATGTGCATCTGGAAATATGCGCTCCGATCTCGGAGTCTGACTTAATGCCGCTGGAGACATTGACCAAGCAGGAATATGTCAAGGCCGTGGCTAAACTTATCGACAGCCGCATAAACGCATCCTACCGCCTGCATCCCAACAATTTCATTGCCTACGATATTCGCTATGCAACAAACAAATATGCCGGTCACTACTCTCCGCAACAAAAAGAAATGTTCCTGCACAGGCTGGATCAGCTTTCGGAATATGAGGAATGTGACATCGACATCCTGACCGATATATTTCTTGCTATCTATTCCAACCCGGTAAGCAGCAATATGGGACAAAGCCGGATAAGCAACTGCCACAAACCGACGGATAACATGAAATGACCTCCATTATAATCCACATATACCGCTATTTCGCCCGCCATCGCACACAGGCTCTGGTGCTTCTAATTACGGCCACAGCCGCTCTGGTGTGGTCGCTGACACGACTATCGTACAATGAAGACATAACGGACTTCCTGCCGCTCGATACCGACAACCGCGCCGCAATGACGGCTTACCGGAATCTGTCAGGAATCGACCGGATCTATGCCATTGTCTCAGCCCGGAATCCGGAGAATCCTGAAATCCTTGCCGATGGTGTAGAGAGTCTGGCGGAAAATATAGCTGAAGCGGATTCCATCGGCTGGATAAAATCCGTTGTCAAAGAAATAGACCTCGACCGGCTATCCGATATCGCATCCTTTGTCTATGACAATATCCCCATTTTCCTGACAGAGTCAGACTATGGGCGAATAGACAGCCTGCTGGCCTCGCCGGACTATATCGCCATGCAGCTTGCAGAGACAAAAAAGAGGCTTATGATGCCTGCATCGTCTCTCCTTTCCGATGTTGCCGCAAAAGATCCGCTCAACTTGTTTTCCCCGGCAGCAATGGCATTGACCGAAAGCGGAAACAGCACGAATTTCGACACCTACAACGGATATATCCTGACCCCAGACAGTCTGAATGCCATCGTCATCATAGAGTCGGTTTTCGGCGGTCAGGAATCGGACAAAAACGCGCAACTCATGAATATGCTTGAAGATGCGGCAACAGCGGCGAAAGCCGAGAATCCGGCTTTGGATATCCGCTATCTTGGCGGTCCGGTGGTGGCGGTGGGCAACTCTGACTGCATCAAGCATGACAGCCTGCTGGCTGTGGCCGTAGCCGGAATGTTGATTCTGGCACTGCTCATCTACGCGTTCCGCGATGTCCGGAACATCCTGCTCGTGGTTGTCTCTATCGGATGGGGATGGTTGTTTGCCATTGGCATGATTGCCATATTCTATCCGTCAATATCCATAATAGTCATCGGTATTTCCTCCGTGATTATCGGCATTGCCGTCAACTATCCGCTTCATCTGATTGACCATCTCAAAGATGCCTCACGCCCGCTAACGGCGATGAAAGAGGTTGTCGCACCACTCGTGGTCGGCAACATAACCACAGTCGGCGCATTCCTATGCCTGATACCGCTGAACTCACCCGCCCTCCATGATCTCGGGCTATTCAGCTCGCTGCTGCTTGTCGGCACAATCCTGTTCGTTCTCATCTTCCTGCCGCATGCGGTCAAGATTCGCCGATCGACAAAAAACATGCCCCGCACCGCTCTGCTGGATCGTGCAGCAGGTTTTTCCATGGAAAACAACACATGGATTGTGGCGACAATCGCCATCCTGACCATCGGGTTCGGATATTTCAGCACCCACACCGAATTTGACACGGACATCAGTCATATCAATTATATGACCGATCTGCAGAAAGCTGATATGCAGACGTTCCAATCACTTCTCTATACGGATGACGGTAACGAAAATCTTTATATCGTGTCTTCGGGCAACACCCTGGAAGAAGCCTTGCAGCAAAACGAAACCGCCGGCCGGACAATTGATTCGCTGACCGCGATGGGAACACAACTGTCGGCAGGTACGATAACAACGTTTTTGCCATCGATGAAACAGCAACAACGGCGGCTGAATCTATGGAATCAGTTCCTTACCAGACACCCGGCTTTGGCCGACAGCGTCAGTGCAGCCGCCTTGGAACTGGGATTCAATCCGGAAGCATTTGTCGATTTCCATAAAATCCTGTCAGCCGAACGGAATCCGCTTCCGCCGGACAGTCTCAGCACTCTGGCTTCCGCCCTATTCCCCGGAAGCATTAACATTGATCCCACATCCGGACAAAACCGGATTGCGCGTTCAATAAAGGTCAACAGCATGGATGCAGCCCGCATCAGCAGTGAAATCAACGCCACGCCCGGTTTTCATGGGATATGCTTCGATATAAAAAGCATCAGCGGACACATTGCAAACACCATCGCCTCCAATTTCAATTATATCGGTATTTTCTGCGCACTGACAGTCTTTATATTCCTATGGATTTCACTAGGCAATATCGAACTTGCCATTGTCTCTTTCATCCCGATGGCTATAAGCTGGATATGGATTCTCGGAATCATGGGAATGCTGGATATGAAATTCAATCTGGTCAATATAATCCTCGCAACATTTATTTTCGGGCAGGGCGACGACTACACAATATTCATGACCGAAGGGCTGTCATACGAATACGCCTATCGGCGCAAGTTGCTGCGCTCCTATAAGAAAAGCATTATCCTATCGGCTCTCATAATGTTTATAGGCATCGGCTGCCTGGTATTTGCCCGGCATCCGGCTATGCGTTCGCTTGGAGAAGTGACAGTTGTCGGTATGGTTTCGGTGGTTCTGATGGCATACCTTTTCCCGCCGTTGCTATTCAATTTCCTGATCCGCAAAAACGGCACCCTGCGCCGCCAACCGCTAAGCTTCGCCCTCCTCTACAGAAAACTTTTCTGCCGCCATGCGAATGAGATGACAAGACTGAGCCACGAAGTGCTCGACCGTTACCGATACAAAGGGGCCGACATTTTCCGCCGTGCCCGACGCCGGCTGAGAATTCTTCGCCACAACACCGAAGCCTTGCAATATCCGGCCGACACAACGGAAATCACAGTCACCGACTGCGGACAAGGAGAAACCGCACTAATGCTTTCGCAACTCTATCCCCGGGCAATCATACGCGTCAGCGTTTCCGACTCCGATATCCGCGACCTCATCGAAGGCTGCGCAGCCGGCTTTGCTCCCAACCTCACCGTCACAGAACCGGAACACGCTAAGAAGAAGAATGACAACGCATAACCACCAATTTCAAAACCGGATCAGGCTTATTTGTCCTTTCGCGATTCATATGTCAAAATCAGTTATTCATTTCTTTTTAGCGAAATTTTTCCCTATTTGTTGGATGAACGGTTAATTTAATTTAATTTTGCAGTAAACAAATCAATACAAGTAAATCCAATTATTCTCAAATCATATTTAAATCCCTATCATCTATGTGGTTAACTAATTCATCCATAGGACGCAAGCTGGTTATGTCGATTACCGGCGCGTGCTTGATCCTATTCATTACTTTCCATGTGCTGATGAACGGCGTGGCCATTTTCTGGCCGACGGCCTACAATGAAATTTGTAATTTCTTGGGTGCCAACTGGTATGCGCTTATCGCATCTGCCGGACTCGCCGCGTTATTCATCATCCACATCCTCTACGCCTTATGGCTGACGATCCAGAACCGCAAAGCTCGCGGCAACGACCGCTACAATGTGGTTTCCAAACCGCCCCAAGTAGAATGGGCTTCACAGAACATGCTCGTTCTCGGCATTATTATCGTTGCGTTCCTCGTTGTCCACATGATCCAGTTCTGGGCTAAAATGCAGCTCGCTGAAATCATGGGATGTCACGGCGAAATACTCCCGATGGAAGGCACACGCTTCATTCAGGTAGCCTTCTCCGAATGGTACACCCCGGTCATCTACATCATCGGTTTTGTTGCACTTTGGTTCCACATGACCCACGGCTTCTGGTCAATGTTCCAGACCGCCGGCTGGAACAATGACACATGGCTTCCGCGCCTAAAGACCATCGGCAACTGGTGGGCCACCATCGTTGTAGGTCTCTTCATCATTCAAGCTGTTGTGTTCACAATCAACGCCCACAACAACGTCTATGAGGAATGCCCCACACTGAAAGCCCAATATGCTGAATTTGCAGCAGAAGGCAAGAACGACGACGCTCTATGTCAGCCATCATGTGACGCCGCTGATGACTGCGCAGGCAAATGCGGCAAATGCATCAAAGCAGAAGGCGAATGCGGCAAATGCCATTCCGAAGTAGCTGAATGCCACGAAAACACTAACTATTAATAACGAAGAATCAATCACAATTATGGCAGATATAAAGAATCTGGAGGGCATGATCGACTCTACCCCCATCATGAAGGACTACGCCGACATGGAAACCGGCAAGCTTCCCGAATATAAGATTGACTCCAAAATACCGGAAGGCCCGATTGCTGATAAATGGACCAACTACAAGGCTCATCAGAAATTGGTGAATCCCGCCAACAAGCGCAACCTCGACATCATCGTTGTCGGTACAGGACTCGCCGGAGCATCAGCCGCTTCCACTCTGGCCGAACTCGGTTTCAACGTGTGGAACTTCTGTATTCAGGACTCTCCACGCCGCGCTCACTCTATCGCCGCTCAGGGCGGTATAAACGCAGCCAAAGATTACCAGAACGATGGCGACTCCATCTACCGTCTGTTCTATGACACAGTTAAAGGCGGCGACTTCCGTTCGCGTGAAGCCAACGTTTACCGTCTTGCCGAAGTATCGAACAACATCATTGACCAATGCGTGCAGCAGGGCGTTCCTTTCGCACGCGAATACGGCGGTCTGCTTGCCAACCGTTCATTCGGTGGCGCACAGGTGTCGCGTACGTTCTATGCCAAAGGTCAGACCGGACAGCAGCTTCTTCTCGGAGCTTACGCATCGCTTAACCGCCAGATTGAAAAAGGACAGGTTCGCTCGTTCAACCGCCGCGAAATGCTCGACATAGTAATGATCGACGGACGCGCACGCGGCATCATCGTGCGCAACCTCATCACCGGCGAACTCGAACGCTATGCCGCTCATGCCGTGGTTCTCGCAACCGGCGGTTATGGCCGCACATTCTTCCTCTCTACCAATGCAATGGGCTGCAACGGATCTGCTGCAATCCAGGCATTCAAAAAGGGAGCTTATCTGTCGAACCTCGCATTCACTCAGATCCACCCGACTTGTATCCCGGTTCATGGCGAGGATCAGTCGAAGCTGACACTTATGAGCGAATCGCTCCGTAATGATGGCCGCATCTGGGTTCCGAAAAAGAAAGAAGACGCTGAGGCAATCCGCGCCGGCAAGAAAAAACCGACCGAAATTCCCGATGAAGACCGCGACTTCTATCTGGAACGCCGCTATCCGGCATTCGGCAACCTCTGCCCGCGTGACATTGCATCGCGTGCCGCCAAGGAACGCTGCGATGCAGGCTATGGCGTAGGAACAGGCAACGCCGTTTATCTCGACTTCAAATATGCCATCGAACGCCTTGGCGCAGACGTTGTCCGTGACCGCTACGGCAACCTTTTCGACATGTATCAGATGATCTCTGACGATAATCCATACGAGACTCCGATGATGATCTTCCCCGCATCCCACTACACAATGGGCGGCATCTGGGTTGACTACGAACTCCAGACTTCTATCAAGGGTCTGTTTGCCATCGGCGAATGTAACTTCTCTGACCACGGCGCTAACCGTCTTGGAGCATCGGCATTGATGCAGGGTCTGGCCGATGGATATTTCGTTCTGCCATACACCATGCAGAACTACCTGTCAGATCAGATCAAAGTGCCACATTTCTCCACAGACGCTCCCGAATTCGACGCTGCCGAAAAGGGCGTACGCGACCGCATTAAGAAGCTCATGGATATCAAGGGTACGAAGAGCCCCGATGAAATCCACAAACGTCTCGGCCATGTGATATGGAATCTTGTCGGTATGGGTCGTACACTCCAGAGCCTCGTGAAAGCCGTTGAGGAAATCGAGGAAGTGAAGAAAGAATTCTACACCGACCTCCGCATTGTAGGTTCGGCTGATGACCTCAATACCGAACTTGAAAAAGCACTCCGCCTTGAGGACTTCCTGGTAATGGCCAAAATGATGGCAATCGATGCATTGCACCGCAATGAATCCTGCGGCGCCCACTTCCGCGAAGAATATCAGACTGCCGACGGAGAAGCTGCACGCGATGACGAACACTACATGTACGTAAGCTGCTGGAAATACACCGGCGACAACGAAAAACCGGTTCTCATCAAAGAGCCGCTGACTTATGAAGCCATCAAGGTGCAGACACGTAACTACAAGTCGTAAATTCTGAATCACACTTTACGTCAATCAAACTCTTAAAGAAGAATTCAATGGAAACAACAATAAGCGTAAACTTGAAAATTTGGCGTCAGCGTGGTCCTAAAGAAAAAGGCCAGTTCGTCAATTATCACCTCGACAACGTGTCAACCGGCAGCTCCTTCCTCGAAATGCTCGATATGCTCAACCAGCAGCTTGTTGAAAAAGGAGAAGAGCCTGTTGTATTTGACAACGACTGCCGCGAAGGCATTTGCGGTATGTGTTCGCTCTACATCAACGGTCATCCCCACGGACCTGTTCAGGGCATTACAACCTGCCAGCTACACATGCGCAAATTCAACGATGGCGACACAATCACCATCGAACCCTGGCGTTCAGCTGCATTCCCAGTGATCCGAGACCTCATGGTGGATCGCAATGCGTTCGACAAAATCCAGCAGGCCGGAGGCTATGTTTCATTCAACTGCGGTGGCGCACCTGATGCCAACGCCACACCCATCTCAAAAGAGGTGGCTGACGTTGCAATGGACTCTGCCACATGTATCGGCTGCGGTGCTTGCGTTGCCGCATGCAAGAATGGCTCTGCAATGCTTTTCGTATCGGCCAAGGTTAGCCAGTTCGCTCTTCTTCCGCAAGGCAAGGTGGAACGCGCTCGCCGTGCCCGCGCAATGGTGCGCCGCATGGACGAACTCGGATTCGGCAACTGTACCAATACCGGTGCATGCGCTGCCGAATGTCCGAAAAACGTTCCTCTAAGCAACATCGCACGCCTCAACCGCGAATTCGAAAAAGCTAAGCTCAAAGACTAAAACCAAAATGAGGCAGCTTTGCGTTGTCTCTCTATTCCCACCCCTACAAAGCGGCGGCTTCCCCTCGAAGTCGCCGCTAACTTTTCCTGACTTCGTCATTCTAAAAAGAGCGATGAGGTCAGGAAACACAATTTTCAAATCAAAATCTGGAAACCGAATCAGCCAACCGACATAATACGCGTAAAGAAAACCCTTGTGTCTCACGTTAAAAAACTGCCAATATTGGCAGATTTTTAATGTAGGATTTGTATAAACAGGGAAACTCCATTACTTTTGCATTATAAAAATGCCAATATTGGCAAAAATTTAATGCGAGTTATGGAAATAAAAAGAGACAGGTATCTCCAACAGCTAATAGAGAGTCGTCAAAACGGCTTTATCAAGGTGGTAACAGGAATCCGCAGATGCGGCAAGTCGTACCTCCTGAATGTCTTGTTTTATCACTACCTGTTGGAAAATGGCGTAGCAGACGACCACATAATCCGTGTTGACCTTGAAGACCGCATTAACAAAGATTTGAGGAATCCGGATGCGATGCTCCACTATGTGCGTGATAGAATCAAGGATAAAGAACTCTACTATATCATTATTGATGAGGTACAACTAATGGATGAATTTGTTGATGTGCTGAATAGTTTCCGCCATATCGACAATGCCGATACATACGTGACCGGAAGCAACTCCCACTTTCTTTCATCTGACATTCCTACGGAGTTTCGCGGTCGTGGAGAGACGATTCATGTGAATCCGCTGTCATTCTCTGAATTTTATTCAGCTAAAGGCGGAGACAAGCAAGACGCATGGCGCGAATATTTTACCTACGGCGGGTTGCCTCTTATCCAGTCTTTTGATACGGAACAAAAGAAGATAAACTATCTGAAGAACTTGTTCGAGACTGTTTATTTGGCAGATATTATTGAAAGGCATAAAATCAAGAATGAGAATGAAATGCGTGAGTTGGTGCTCATTATGGCATCATCCATAGGTGCTCCATGTAACCCTACAAAATTATCGAATACTTTCAAGAGTGTGAAGAATGTGTATATAGGAAGCCAGACTATTTCCAATTATCTCACCTACTTGTCAGAATCTTTCCTTTTGAATAAGGCAATACGCTACGATATTAAAGGAAAGAAGTATATCAATACGCTTTCAAAGTATTATTTCTCAGACATCGGTTTGAGAAATGCCATTCTTGATATGCGCCAACAAGAGGAAACGCACATCATGGAAAACATCATATACAATGAATTGATTGCCCGCGGTTGTAGAGTCGATGTCGGAATGGTGGAAATAAAGAGACCTGATAAAGACGGCAAGTGGATTCGGGTTCAGCTTGAAGTAGATTTTATTGCCAATCTTGGCAGTAAGAAATATTATGTGCAGTCTGCTCTGTCTATCCCTGACAGGGATAAGGAGATACAGGAATCTCGCTCACTGATAAACATTCATGATTCGTTCAAGAAAATTATTATTGTCAAAGATCATATCATGCCTCGCCGAAATGAGGAAGGAATACTCACTATCGGACTATTTGATTTCCTGTTAAAAGAGGATAGTCTGGATATGTGAATCCAAACACAAAAAGCACATCGCCCGATGGGGAAATGTGCTCAATTATCTTAACCAAACAATAGGTCTCTTATTTCTGTGCAGCAGGAGCAGCAGGAGCAGAAGCTGCTGTTTCAGCGGCAGCCGGAGCGCTCTTTTCTGCAGCAGCCCCGGTCTGAGACTG
>CAYTLU010000042.1:0-4573 GCA_964438665.1 uncultured Bacteroides sp. | reverse complement strand
CTATATGCCGCTACCTCTCGATCTGAGCCATCGACTGCTCCGCGAGTTGTCAGAGATAAGGCGCGCAGGCAAAGAGATGACCTACGTGGATGCCTACGGCGTTGAGCGCACATATCTTCGCCCCGACTCGAAGAGCCAGGTGACCGTTGAATATACGGAAGATGGCAGGCCGGTCAGGGTGCATACGATTGTGATTTCCACGCAGCATGATGAATTCATTGCTCCTGAGGGAGATATGAGTCAGGCGGAAGCGGATCGCAAGATGGTGGAGACAATAGAAAAAGATGTGCGTGAGATTCTTATCCCGCGGGTGAAAGCAAAACTCCCGGAAACGGTGGCTGCGATGATCGATGAAAATGTCATACTGCATGTCAACCCGACAGGCAAATTCGTGATCGGCGGTCCGCATGGAGATACCGGTCTGACAGGCAGAAAAATCATAGTTGATACATACGGAGGCCGCGGCGCGCATGGCGGCGGTGCATTCTCGGGCAAAGATCCATCGAAGGTTGACCGTTCGGCAGCGTATGCGGCACGTCATATCGCAAAGAATCTGGTTGCAGCCGGAGTTGCACGGCAAGTGCTGGTTCAGGTGGCTTATGCAATCGGGGTGGCACAGCCTGTCAGCCTGTATGTCAACACTTATGGCACGGCTAAATGCGGGCTGAGCGATGCGGAGATATCGGACCGGGTGGCAAAACTTGTCGATATGCGTCCGCACGCCATCGAACAGCGTCTGAAGCTCCGCAATCCTATATATTTCGAGACAGCGTCATACGGACATATGGGTCGGGAGCCGCAGACTGTCACCAAGACATTTCATTCTAAATATGAGCCGGAAAAGACTCTGGAAGTTGAACTTTTCACATGGGAGAAACTGGATCTGGTTGACATCTTCAAGGCGACATTCGAGCCGAACTAATCATATATGCTGTTCAACTCGATAGAATACGCTGTCTATCTGATAGCCGTGTTCCTGCTCTACTGGTTTTGTTTCAACCGTGGAGTGAGGATGCGGAATCTGTTCATAATCGCGGTAAGCTATTTCTTTGAAAGGGAAGGAACGCGACCTGTATATGGCTGATGACTCGCACTGGTCATCGGAGAGCGCATCGCTGGTCGCCGACATGCTATTTGAAAAAATGAAAAACGCGGGGCTGAAAAATGCATTAGGCAAAAAATTTTGATTGAAACTGAAAAAAGCGTATCTTTGTGCGCTATATTGCCATGTGGAGCTATCCGCAGGGTATTCATTGCATAGAAAAACGAAAGAAAAAACAATACAGACATTTAAAAACTAATGGCAACCTTAGAGAAAATCAGAAGCAAATCGGTGCTTTTGCTTATTATTATCGGTGTGGCTCTTCTAGCATTCATTATCGGAGACTTCTTGAATTCAAGCCGTTCGATCTTCGGCAACGACCAATCGGTGGCGAAAGTCGATGGCGACAAGATAGAAGCAGCTGAATATCAGAAACGTCTGGAGACAGCTAACCGCAATGGAGCAGGAAACACGGTCGAAGAGCGTGCATACGTCAACCAGCAAGTGCTCCGTCAAATGTTGATTGAGAAATTCCAAAAAGAAGAATACGAGAAGCTCGGCTTGACCGTTACGGATGACGAACTCAGCGATGCTATGTTCGGTGCAGGTTCGATGTTCGGAAATATGCTTGCACAGCAATACACCGGCGGTCAGTTCCAGACAGCTGCCCAGTTCCGTGATTTTTGCGACAATCCTGCCAAGTTCGGTGGTGATCCGGCAAGTTCGCAGCAGCTTCGCGAGATGTGGCTGAACTTTGAGGAGATGCTAGCCAAGCAGTTGCTTGATTATAAATTCATGAATATGCTTGACGGCACGATGGCCGCCAATAAGCTCGATGTAGCCCAGATGTATAATGATGACAACACCGGCTACATGATTTCCTATGTCAAGAAGCCTTATGCAACTGATCCAAGCATTAAGGTGAGCGATGAGGAACTCCAGAAACTCTGGGAAGCAGATAAAGCCAACTACTCGCTTGATGAGGAGTCGCGTCTGGTCAGCATGATCCTTGTTCCTATCGCTCCATCGGTTGATGATGAAGAAGCTGCAAAAGCGCTTGTCAACAAGGTTGCAGTAGATCTTAATACAACAGCAGACCTTGACGCTCTCCGCGGACAGAAAGGATTCAATCATAACCGCGTCACTCTGACATTGTCGGCAATCAGCGATGCTGTCAGCCGTGGCGGTAACAGCAAGTTGAAACAGTTTGCCGATTCTGCCAAGATCGGTTCGGCTGCAATCATTCAGGATGGACCTCATGATTTCCAGATAGCCAAACTCTTTGGCAGAAGCGTAGAGTCAGATTCCGTAACCATCAACTTTGCCGCAGTTCCGGTCAGTGATGCCGCAAAACTCGATTCAGTGAAAGCCGCAGTTGCAGCCGGCAAGACCGCAGAAGAACTGATGGCAATGGGCGAGGTGATCGCCGTTGACAGCATCGCCACATCTCTGACCAATCCGGGCATTGCCGCTCAGCAGCTCGGTCAGTTCGCTCAGATATTGAGTTCCGACCTGACCTCGTTCAAGAGCGCGTTCCTCAATAATGAAATAGGCAAGGCATTCCAGCCTGACACTGTCAATGCTATGGGTGTGGCCCGCTTCTATACGGTTACGAGACGCAAAGCTCCCGAAGCTAACGTTGATATGGAGATGATCACATATTCGCTTGAACCATCAAGCGCAACAATAAATGACCTGCGCTCAAAACTTGAACAGTATGTTGCAAAGAACAATACTGCTGAAAAGTTCGTTGCAAATGCTGCCGGCGCAAATTACTCATCTGAATATACCGATGTTTCGGCATCGACCCCTTATGTTATGATGGGTCAGGGTCCGCAAGGTCCGATGTTCCTGCCTAATTCACATAAGGCTGCTGTCTGGGCTTTGGAAGCAGAAAAGGGTGCTGTTTCGGGTGTGTTCGGAGATGAACGTACCGGTGCATTCCTCGTTGCAGCAGTCAATGATGTGTTCACAGACTATCGCACGATTGCAGATCCGCGAGTAAAGAACGATCTGACTCAGAAAGCACGTAACTCCAAAGCCGGTGATTCGATGGTTGCCCAACTTAAGGGCAAAGCCAATGATCTGGCCGGATATGCGACTGCAATGGGCGGCGAAGTTGCCAATGATGCAGTCAACTTCTTCACAGGCGTGCGCAATTACGGTCCTGAACTTCTTGGCCGCATCGTGACAACCGGGAAGGGTGTCCTTGTCGGCCCGAGCAAGGGTGTTGACGGTGTAGTTGTCTATCAAGTCAATGAAATCAACGGCCCGGTACGCAAGATTGATATGAACACAGACGCTACCGCTTTCAGTCGTCGCCGCGGTTCGGGTGTTTTTGCCAACAGTGATGCGATGTTCCGCATGCTTCTCGGCGACCGTGCTTATGAAAATCGTCTGTACAAAGTGTTTGGAGAAAATTAAACCGGCACTTCAATAGATAGAACATATTCAGATCCGGATCGCATCAAGGCACAAGCCATCATGCGATCCGGTTCCTTTTTTTGATAACAGATACAGTCATTCCATATTATGAAATCAATCAGAGAACTATATCGTATCGGGACAGGCCCATCATCGAGTCACACAATGGGTCCGCGCAACGCAGCCAAAATATTCGGACAGCGAAATCCGAAAGCGGCGCGTTTTGAAGTGACGCTCTACGGCAGTCTTGCGGCTACCGGACAGGGACACTTGACCGATGTGGCAATATTGGAGATATTGCAGCCGATCGCGCCGGTGGATTTATTGTGGGAATCCCAAACCTTTTTGCCGTTCCATCCCAACGGAATGAGATTCCGGGCTCTTGATGGCGCAGGGTCGCAGACAGACGAGTGGGTTGTGTATAGTATCGGAGGCGGGCAGATAGTTGAAGAGGGTGATCGCAGTGGCGGGTCGCCTGAGATATATGATATGAATACTCTTACGGAGATTCTTGAATGGTGTGACCGGACAGGGCGCACCTATTGGGAATATGTCGAAGAGTGTGAGAACCCGGAGATTTGGGAATATCTGGGGGAGGTGTGGCAGACAATGAGACGATCCGTAGAGCGTGGCATTGACCGAGAAGGTGTGCTGCCCGGCCCGCTTGGACTGCGCCGGCGCGCAGCGACATATCATGTCAGGGCTTCCGGCTACAAGCGTAATTTGCAATCGCGAGGATTGGTATTTGCGTATGCGCTGGCTGTCAGCGAAGAGAATGCATCGGGCGGCGAGATCGTTACGGCTCCGACATGCGGTTCGTGCGGCGTTCTGCCGGCGGTGCTTTACCATCTTCAGAAAAGCCGCGAATTCTCGGATGCACGCATCTATCGGGCTTTGGCTACAGCCGGACTGATTGGCAATATAGTGAAACACAATGCTTCGATTGCGGGGGCAGAGGTCGGTTGTCAGGGCGAGGTCGGTGTGGCATGTGCTATGGCTGCGGCTGCCGCCAACCAGTTGTTTGGGGGAAGTCCGGCTCAGATTGAGTATGCAGCTGAAATGGGTCTGGAACATCATCTCGGAATGACGTGTGATCCGGTTTGCGGG
>CAYTLU010000041.1:0-3561 GCA_964438665.1 uncultured Bacteroides sp. | reverse complement strand
ATGATTTCCACAGTCTCCTCATTGGAATATGCATCCGTTGTCCGCACATCAGCCACCCAGCAGCAACGGTCCGGCACTACATTGTGTTGCGTTCCGGCTAAGATCTGAGTGACATTTATATTGATCGGCCCAAGCAGTTCACTCTGCTTCGGAAACTTGAATGTACGCAGCCGCTCTATGTCAGCAATCGCCTTGTAAAGAGCATTGTCGCCTTCATTCCTTGCCGCATGGCCGCTGACCCCAAGACTCACGCAATCCAACACCAACAGACCTCTCTCGCCGACAGCCGGTTGCAATCCGGTGGGCTCGCCAACGATAGCCATATCAACTCCTATCCCCTGCTCCGCCATATATGGCAAAAATGCCCGCATGCCGCGCTCGCCCATCACCTCCTCCTCGGCCGTTATTGCCAATATAAGATTAAAAGGAAGAGTCCGGCTCAGCATATCGCCGAACAATCCGATGAGAGAAACGGCAGAAGCTCCGGCATCATTGCTGCCAAGGCCGTAAAGCCTGCCGTCAGACTCCTCGGGAGCGAACGGATTGCGCGTCCATGAATCGACCGGACGCACCGTGTCGATGTGGGAATTGAGCATCAACGTAGGCCGGGACTCATTATAGTCAGGATGGAGAGCATATATATTATTGTACAACCGATGCGGAGCGAAGCCCCGATCTTCCATCTCGGATAAGATCAGATCGGCAACAGCATCCTCCTGCCGGGAGACGGAAGGAATGGCAATCATGCGGCGCAACAGGTCGATTTCTCGTTCCATCACAGACAAACCAAAGTCCCGACAGGGCTTAAAAGATTAGCCGCACTCTTGATATACACTTCCGACACTCCACCGCGCAAAGCCGCCATAGCATTGTCGATCTTCGGAATCATCCCCTTGCTGACAACGCCTTCAGCGCGGAGACTGTCATAAGTTTCAGCATCTATCTGCCGTATCAGCGAACTGTCATCGCCGGCATCGGCAAGCACACCCGGCTTTTCAAAGCAATATATGAGATCGACCGACGATATACGAGAGACAGCCATAGCCACAGCGGCAGCCACAGAGTCGGCATTGCAGTTGAGAAGCTGCCCATCGCCATCGTGCATTATCGCGCAGACCACCGGAGTGATGCCCTGACGGAACAGCATCGAGAACACAGACTCATTGACATCCAGCGGATCGATATCGCCGACATAGCCATAATCAACCGAAGTATTTCGGCGACGCACGGCAGTTATGACATTTGCATCTGCACCGCTGAGGCCAAGAGCATCAATTCCCGCAGCCTGAAGCATGGCAACTACGCGCTTATTGATCAATCCGGCATATACCATCGTCACAACAGAGAGAGTCTCGGCATCCGTCACCCGGCGGCCTTCGACCATCACGGTCTCGATGCCTAATGCCGCGCTGAGACGCGTAGCCTCCTTGCCTCCGCCATGAACAATTATCTTCGGCCCGGCCAAGCGGCTGAAATCGGATATAAACTTTGACAAGGCATCCGGATCGTCAACCACATTGCCCCCGATCTTCACTACTTTAATTCTATCGGCAATCATAATGATTCAAGCATTCGTTTAATCACTGTCTGAGCTGAGATTTCACGATTGGCGGCTTCAGGGATAACAAGGCTCTGAGGCGATTCTATGACATCATCGGTCACTATCATACCACGGCGCACCGGCAGACAATGCATGAAATAAGCATTGTTGGTCAGAGCCATCTTTTCAGCATCGACCGTCCACGAGCGGTCGGTTGACATCACCTTGCCATAGTTCGGCAATCGGTTAACCGACCAGTTTTTAGCATATATGAAGTCGGCGTTCTCAAACGCTTTGCGCTGATCATATTCAACGCGAGCCGCCCCCACGAAATCAGCATCAAGTTCATAACCCTCGGGGTGGGTGACAACAAAATCATAATCGGTCTCGTTGATCCATTCGCAAAACGAATTGGCAACCGCCTGCGGCAATGCCTTGGGATGCGGAGCCCAGGTCAATACGACTTTCGGGCGCGCCGTACGCTTATACTCTTCAATCGTGATCAAATCGGCAAAGCTTTGAAGCGGATGACGCGTGGCCGCCTCCATGCTGAAAACAGGACGTCCACTATAACGGATAAACTGATTGATCACGCGCTCCTCATAATCGCAATCGCGGTCTGTCAGTCCGGCAAAAGAGCGGACTCCGATCAGATCGCAGTAGCATCCCATAACAGGTATCGCCTCAAGAAGATGCTCCGCCTTGTCTCCATCCATGACCACACCGCGCTCTGTCTCCAGTTTCCACGCGCCCTGATTGACATCAAGCACCATGACATTCATTCCCAAATTCATAGCAGCTTTCTGCGTGCTGAGACGAGTGCGAAGGCTTGAATTGAAGAATATCATGAGCAGCGTGCGGTTGCGTCCCATATCCTGATATGCAAACCGGTTGGCCTTGATTTCAAGAGCCTCTTTAACGGCATCGCGCCACGGCCCTATATCCTTAACACAGGTGAATTTTTTCATACGATCTCTTTTAATGCATTTATAAACACGTCAGCCTGCTGCCTAGTGAGCCCGAGAGCCGGAAGCAGACGGACTGTTGACTGCCCTGCCCCACCGGTGAAAATATGCTTCTCAAACAACAGCCGCTTGCGAAACTCCGATGCGCTGCCACTGACATCAAAGCCGATCATCAGTCCACGTCCGCGGACATCAAGCAGACCATCGATCTTTTTGAGTTCGGCAAGAAGATAACCGCCTACATCTGCGGCATTCTCAATAAGATTTTCCTGTTCAATCACGTCAATGACAGCCAATGCAGCTGCACAGGCCAGATGATTCCCGCCAAACGTAGTGCCCAACATACCTTTTCGCGCCTCAAATTCAGGAGAGATCAGGAGCGCACCCATAGGAAAGCCGTTGGCAATGCCTTTGGCGCATGTGATTATATCCGGCCGGATTCCTGAATATTGGTGGGCGAAAAAAAGCCCGGAGCGGCCATATCCGCTTTGAATCTCATCGAGAATAAGCGCAACGCCATGTGCCTCAGTCAATGCACGCAATCCACGGAGAAAATCATCCTCCGGCATTCGAATCCCGGCAACACCTTGAATACCTTCGACTATGACACCCGCGAACCCGCCCTCACTCAGTTTTTGCTCTACGGCAGAAAGGTCATTGAGAGGCGCAAATTCAACGTTGGCCGTCCGGTTGAACGGTGAAACAATAGAAGGATTGTCAGTAGCGGCGACCGCGCCTGACGTACGGCCATGAAAAGCTTTGTCGAAGGCAAGTATTTTGGGCTTCCCTGTTTGGAAAGAAGCCAGTTTAAATGCATTTTCGTTGGCCTCCGCACCACTGTTGCACAGGAATAGAGAATAATCGTCATAGCCCGATAGCTTCCCGAGTTTTTCTGCAAAGCGCGTCTGCAAAGAATTTCTGACCGAATTGGAATAGAAACCGAGTCTTGCAACCTGACCGGAAACCGCCTCAACATAATGGGGATGCGCATGACCGATAGAAATCACGGCATGGCCGCCATAGAGATCGAGATATTCCGTAGAGTCGGCAGTATAG
>CAYTLU010000040.1:0-3599 GCA_964438665.1 uncultured Bacteroides sp. | reverse complement strand
TCGGCAGAGCCGTCTGCTTTGTTGTCGCTTGAACATGATGCGGCGGCCAGTGCAATGCCGATAGCCGCAATTGTGTATTTAATTGGTGCGTTGAACATTCTTTATTCCTTTTACTGTGGATATTTTTTTGATCAGATCATCTAGAACTTTCTTGCTTTCAACCCCGACAACGAGGAAACCATGAAACAGGCCGTCGTGGGAGTCGATGGATATGCTCCGGAGCGATGACCGGCTCTCCTTGGAGATGATGGATGTTATATTCGTTACGATTCCGATATCGTCAGTGCCTACTACACTGAGCGTTGACACAAAGTGACTGCCGGCCTTGCCCGACCAGCGTGTGGTGATCGTGCGGTATGGGTAACGCTCCAGTATGTGCGGAGCGTTGGGACACTGGCGGCGATGAATCTTTATGACCCCTTCCGATGATATGAAACCGAACACATCATCTCCATATATCGGGTTGCAGCATTTTGCAAGTTTGTAGTTGACTCCTTTTATGCCCTCGCCTATCACTAGGACATCGTCCGTTGCCGACGTTGTGTTTTGATCACTGTTCACCGACTGCAAGGTGAATTCCTCCGCCGAACGCACCTCCGCTGTCTCAACAGGTTTGTCGAGACCCTCATATATCTCGATAACCGCATTGACATCAAGCTGCTCATCGGCAATGGCGTTATAGAAATCGGTGACGGTCTTGTAGCCCAGCTTCTTTATCACCTTCATCATCGTTGCCTCTTCCGTCTCGATTTTGCGGTTCTTGAAACGGCGTTGAAGAAGCTCTTTTGCCAGTTCGGCGCGCCGGTTGTTTATTTCATTGACGGCCTGACGGATCTTGTTGCGCGCCTTGGTGGTCACAACGATGGACAGCCAGTCGAGTTTGGGTTGCTGTGACGATGATGTCAGAATCTCTACCGTATCGCCGCTGTGGAGCTGATGGTTCAGCTTGCAACTGCGTCCGTTGACGCGTCCGCCTACGCAGCTGCACCCCAATCTGGAATGAATCTGAAAAGCGAAGTCGAGAAGCGTTGCACCAAGCGGAAGTTTATACAGATCGCCCTTGGGGGTGAACACGAATACTTCCTTGCTGTAAAGATCCATGTTGAGATTCTTCATCAGAGCCATAGGACTCGACTCTGTGTCCTCTAGGATGTCGCGCACATGGTTCATCCATGTGTCAAGATTGTTTTCACTTTTGATGCCCTTATATTTCCAGTGGGCGGCCACCCCGGTCTCTGCAATCTCGTCCATGCGCTGCGACCGTATCTGCACTTCAACCCATTTGTCCTGCGGGCCAAGCACCGTGATATGCAGCGACTCGTAGCCATTTGATTTGGGAACCGACAGCCAGTCTTTCAGGCGTGACGGATTAGGCTGATACATGTCAGTCACCACAGAATATGCCAGCCAACATTCGCTTCGCTCGCGTTTCGGCTCTACATCAAGAATTATGCGGATTGCAAAAAGATCATAGATCTGCTCTACGTCATTGTGCTGCTTCATCATCTTATTCCAGATGGAATAAATTGATTTCGTGCGCCCTTTGATTTCGAACTCCAATCCCTGTTCTTTCAGAGCTTTCCTGATAGGCTCGATAAACGACTGGATGTAGGCGTCTCTGCTACGCTTGGTGGCATTAAGCTTGGTGGCTATGCGGCTATACATGTCGCGGTTGGTATATTTCAGCGACATATCCTCAAGCTCTCCCTTGATCTTATAGAGACCGAGACGATGAGCCAGCGGTGCATAAAGATAGACCGATTCCATAGCCGTCTGATGGACCATCGCTTCATCCGGATGATGGTTGATTGCGCGCATCACCACCAGCCTGTCAATTATCATGATGATAATCACACGAATGTCACGCGCGAACGTCAGCAACAGATTGCGGAAATTTTCCGACTTCACTGCTCCATGACGGTTGTATAGTTCCTGCACTTTCCCCCTGCCCTCGACCAGACCGGCCACATCGTTGCCCCAGCGGGTTCGGATATCGTCAAGAGCCAGCCTTCCGGATTGGAATAACGGAAACAGAAGAATGGCTGTCACCATCTCGCGGTCAGGAGCTATGCTTCCGCAAAGTTCGGCTGCGGTCATAAGCCCGCGCCACAGGTGATTGATTCCCGCAAAATCCCCTTCCGGATCATTGTCAGCCGGTTCAGGCAATGGCTGCCTGATAAGCTGCTTTATCTTTTCTATATCATCGGCCGTCAATAGCGATGCCGCCTGATTTATGAGCTTTCGGTAGGCTAATGGTATGTTGTTTATTATTGTCGATCTGTTTCCCATATCCGATCATTGATCTGTCTGTGATTTACCTTACAAAAATATGGATTATTCTATTCTCGTACAAATAAAATGACCGGACAGCAAGCCCCTCGCTTCAAAATTTTTCACCGGTTCGATATTCCCCTACCGACATCGCGGGCTTTATCGCGGACGAGACGTGCCTCGCTCCTACCAAACAGATGATTTTGAGGTCATTGGATTACAGTTCAATATCCTTGTTGCGGGGATTGTTGTTAAGCATCGTCGTGCGTTCCTTGACCATTTCTTTTGTGGATTTATTGGCATCGGCGGTATCAACGGCCGCACCGGAATAAAGATCCTGCGGTTTTGTTTCCGTTTCTTTTGTCTTGCAACAGCATTTACGTTTGTTTTCCATAGTGAATCAAATTTTTGTGTTACATGTTGCAAGAATAACACCGGAACAAGCCGGATTGTTCACTCCGCGCCGCCACAAGGCAGACTGTTCAGTTCTTCGATATAATTCAACAGTTCCTCGCGGCCTGCTCCGGTTGTCGAAGATGTGACGAACACCGGTGGAAGCTCCTGCCATGTCTCCAGCAGCTTGTCGCAATATGCCTGAATGTTGCGGGTGCATGCCGATTTGGAAAGTTTGTCGGCCTTTGTGAACACAATGCTGAATGGCACGCCGTTCTCACCAAGCCATTCGATAAACTCAAGGTCTATTTTCTGAGGTTCAAGGCGTGAATCGACCAGCACAAACAGATTTGTCATCTGAAGGCGACCGAGGATATAGCTGTCAATGATTTTTCTTAATCCGACACGGTCCGACTTGCTGCGCATGGCAAAACCATATCCGGGCAGATCGACTATATACCAACTGTCATTTATAATAAAATGGTTTATAAGCATCGTCTTTCCCGGCGTTGATGATGTCATGGCCAAGGATTTCCGACCGGTCAGCATATTGATGAGAGAAGATTTTCCCACATTCGAACGCCCGATGAACGCATATTCATGCTTGTTATGAGCCGGACATTTCGCGACATTGGAGTTGCTTATAACGAAT
This sequence comes from uncultured Bacteroides sp., assembly GCA_964438665.1. Taxonomy (GTDB): domain Bacteria; phylum Bacteroidota; class Bacteroidia; order Bacteroidales; family Muribaculaceae; genus Paramuribaculum. Next base: position 283 of record CAYTLU010000040.1, on the reverse strand, counting down.
TTTGCGGTGTTGATCTGCATACGTGTCTTTGTTTAAATTGATTAAAAAGTGCAACCGGACGATAAGCCGGGTTATGTCGGCCGCGGACTGCCCCGCGCGAGGGGGTTACCGGACGGCGTTTCGTCATTTATCTGAGCCGGATGTTACCATCGCGGCTTTAGCAGCCTACCCCCCGACAATGGGCGAGCAACCCTTGAATGCCGGTGTACTTGGCCTTGCAACCCATAAGGCGTGCGGCATGGCATATCGCTGTGCCATCCGGTGGGCTCTTACCCCGCCTTTT
>CAYTLU010000039.1:0-16616 GCA_964438665.1 uncultured Bacteroides sp. | reverse complement strand
TTATAACCACTTCCGCCACAAGATGGGCAAGTTTGATGCGGTACAGGTTGTGCGTGTCTGTTGCGGCTGGAAACTATGATTGCGAAAAGTATTCGGGTAATCTTCATGTATAGAGTAATAGATTGTATTTCTTTCCGAACTTCGACACATACCTTATACTGCGAATACTCGCAACAAAAAAGAATGCGCAAAGTCCAATTATACAAGCTATTGGTCCAATCCATACAAATCCGGTCATTACAGCAGCAACGACACCAACAATGATTATGGAAAAAGCAGCAGCCCAACTTGCCACAAATATGACGTTGCCCTTTATCTGCGCCGGAGTCAAAGTGCGGAAAGTTCCGAATATGTCATTGTTGTTGTCGTTGTTCATAGGGAGGAAGAGTTCGTATAGTATAAGTCAAATCAGTTGAGTTAGAGTTTAATCCTCATATTTTGACTTAGGTATGGTTGAATTTGAAGAACGTCCGTATGAGTTACCCTTTTCGCGAATTTCGCGAGCGTTTCTCTTTGCCGCTTCGAGGTCTTTTTTCGTATATCCCTTGCGGTTATCCGAGTTTAATTCGGTTTCTATTGTGATTATCTTTGAGATGGCGTCGCGATAATACTTTTGATAGCGATAGAACATAAAATTATCTCTTTGAGCTTTATTAACCCTGTCTTGACTTTCAGCGGCAGCTCCTGCCAAAGACGAGGCAGACGGGTCTCCAACACCGTCGGGCGCAATATAGTTGTCACCTTGTCGGTTCTTACGCGCTGCTTCAGATTGCTTTGCACACTTATTTTGCATACTCAGCAGTCTGTAGTTGTCAACGGATGATTTAAGCCCGAGAATCGCGGCTTTCAAGTTGTCGATTTCATCCTTTTTTATGGCCTTGCATGCACGTTCGGCCAACTCGTCGGCCATAGGTTCACCAACCTCCTGAGCAGCAGAAGCTTGTTTGTATGCCATCTGATTGTCGATTTTCACAACGCCGCCACTGCCCATAAGACATAACTGCGCCACCACAATCTGAGCCGGAGGATACCCGGCATTGGCTGCTTCCATAAACAACTCGAATGCTTCCGCAATTGGTTTTTGCTGGAACATCTTCATGATTGTACCCGAATAGATATACCAACCTTTTTGGTGTATGGCCGGGAGATAGCCTGCGGCCACAGCCGGCTGAACGACTTCAACGGCTTTTTCTCGGTTGCCCTTTTCCAAATATATGTCTCCCAAAAGCTGGTAAGCCGGTAAAAAACCTGCTTCAATCGCCTTGTTAATATAGGGTAAGGCTTTCTCCGTCTCGCCAAAAATGGAATATTGCTCAAAACCTGAGAGATAGTTATCCCATGCGTCAAGAACGTCAGGATTTTTTTCTACATTTTCAAGAAAGTAGTTGATTGCGTAAATCACAGGCCATCTTAAGCCGTGTTTGCTTATTAACAAAAATTCTGCGGTCATATTGAAATCAACAGGCATACTGCCTATGCCATACAATGACGCCATTGCCATAGGGTAAGCACCTTGAATACTGTCCAACTCAAAGGCTTGAACGAAATATTCCAATGCCTTGTCCTCGTCTTTTGGAGTTCCGTAGCCACGATAATTGTTCCAGCCAAGGTCGATCCGCGAGCATAGTTTTACCTGTTTGGTAGCTTTGTCGTAGTTTTCGTTTACAATCTTCAGGTATTTCATCTGAGTATCGCGGTCGCCCAAGGCTGCGTATGCCTCGCTTACCAACAGAGCGGCGGAGGCGAGGTCGGCAGGAGCCTTTTGCTCAACATCGGCATAAGCCTCAAGCATCTCATCGATAGCCTTTTGAGAGACTTCCTTTTTGTTTCGCGCATTTCCGAAGACGTTCTGTGCTTTTCCGCGAAGTTTTTTTAACTGTTTTGTTTTGGCATCCATTTGGTTTGGGAACTGGGCCGTCTGTGCGCTTACGCATAGTGGGGTGAGAAGTCCCATGACGAGACTAATCACGACAGCTTTGATAATCATTGTGATTCTCATAATTAAGGAGATTTAATTGGTAAGACAACTCTTAATTAACCCTTACATAAGTAAAAGTCACATGTGCTTCGTAGTTAAGATTGGCGATTTTCCTCGAAAAGTATGATGCAAAAAACGCTTTTATATGTCCGCATAGTTGCCTATGCGTTGCCAAGTTACGAAAAGTTTTTTCTGAATTTAAACCTAAATAGGTTATATTATGCTATATTATAATACCTTATACTATATTAAAGTATATGGGCGGAGATTACGCCCATGTGCGGCGTAACTTTGCAGTGTAGAAACAATTAAATCTCAAAGTTATGGCAACAATTCTTTCATCCGATGTTATTTTCGCAACAATCCGCCAACGCGGACAGATACTGACAACAATGCGTCTGAGCGGCATCACCTCACTATCTGAAATAGTAAGCGCGCTCCACGGATTAGTGCGCGGAATAGCCACAATAGATCTCCGCAACGGCACACAGGGCTGGAGCCGCCGCCACACAGTCATGCTCGCATCATAACATTTTGAGCGTCAGATTTAATCCAAAATACCAAGTTCCTCCTCCAGAATGGCGGCGGCATCTTCAACACATCCGTTGCAATCACGCAACGGACAGCCGGTGGCAACGCCTTTCAGATCCCGGCACACCGTTGAACGATTCTTTCCCTTAAACCTTGACATTATATTTTTCATAACCGCGCGGGATTTCACGCGGTCGCGAATTTTCAAACCTGCAATCACCCCTGCTCCGACCAAAGCTCCACACGTGCCTTCCATCGTGCCCATTCCGGTCCCGAATGATGATGCTACCGCACTTATCAGCGACTCATCAACGCCGACAATATCCGCGTAGGTACAAGCTACAGCCTGCGCGCAGTTATATTTCCCGCTCCGCTTCTTCTCAGCGGCTATTTCTCTTCGTGTTTCCATATCAAATGACCTCCATTCCTTGTAAATAAACACGCTCAATAAGCGGTGTTGCATAAGCATACGGAAAGAACGCAAACGATGGAATAGGTCGCGTTATAAAGAAATTTGCAATCTTTCCTTGGGCTATCGAACCATATTCCTCTGCACAATCCATAGCGGCCGCCCCATTTATTGTCACCGCATTGAACGACTGTTCGGGCGTAAGTTTCATCTTGATGCAACCAAGCGACATCACCATGCGCATGTTTCCCGATGGCGACGACCCCGGATTATAGTCAGAGGCCATAGCTACCGCCGCGCCCCGGTCAATCAGTTTCCGGGCTGGGGCATAAGGCATTCCCAAAAAGAATGAAGCGCCCGGCAAAACAGTAGCGACAGTCTTGCTTCGGGACAACAAGGCTATTTCTTCATCTCCGATCCGCTCAAGATGATCCACCGAAAGAGCCTCATGCCTGACTCCCACCTGCACGCCGCCTGACACATCCAATTCATTGGCATGTATCTTCGGACGCATACCGTAGCGCGCCGAAGCTTCGAGTATCTGCTCTGTCTGTTGAGGAGTGAAGAAACCCTTGTCACAGAACACATCGACAAAATCAGCCAATCCTTCGGCGGCTACCGCCGGCAGCATATCGCTGACAAGCATATCGACATATTGCTGCTGCCGTCCGACATAAGCCCTGCCGACAGCATGCGCCCCAAGAAAAGTGGAACGAATCTTCATCGGAACAGCCTCTGCAATTCGGGCGATCACCCGCAACATTTTCAGCTCAGACTCTACAGTCAGTCCATAACCGCTCTTAATCTCAATGCACCCTGTCCCCATTCGCATCACCTCATTGACCCGCTCCATCGACCGATGAAAAAGCTCGTCTTCCGATGTCAGCATCAGACGGTCGGCAGAATTCAATATGCCACCTCCGCGCCGTGCGATATCCTCATAGCTGAGTCCTCGGATTTTATCCTCAAATTCCTGTTCGCGCGAACCGGCATAGACTATATGCGTGTGCGAATCGCAGAACGACGGCATCACAGCTCCGCCTTTCGCATCTATCACTTCCACCGATCCATCGACAACCGGCATATCCTCCATAAGCCCCCATGATTGGAAACGACCGCCGTCTATGCGCAGCCATGCATTCTCGATAACACCCAACTCCGACATAGACAAGCCACGGCGAGGTGCGGCAACAGGATGCGACTCGACCCCTACAAGGATTCCGATATTAGTGATTATCATAGGCCGGTCTGCAAAAATTCAATTGATTTTTCTATTTGAGGCGACATGACCGTGTCATTTACAATGAACGGAACTGACCTGCGGAAAGCGTCATGCCATGCTTCAAGCGCAGGAGAGGAATGAAGCGGACGGCGCAAATCGAGAGCCTGCATTGCATTGAACAATTCTATTGCAAGCACTCGCTCCGTATTGTCGCATATCTGAACAAGTTTCGTTGCCGAATTGCCGCCCATCGACACGTGATCCTCCTGTCCCTGCGATGACGGTATAGTATCGCAGCTTGTGGGCCAGCAGAGTCCCTTCGACTGATTGACAATCGAGGCTGCCGCATATTGCGGAATCATGAAGCCACTGTTCAATCCGGGATTTGCCACGAGAAAAGACGGCAATCCACGCGTTCCGGAAATCAACCGGTAAATACGGCGTTCGGAAATAGAAGCCAACTCCGAAACGGCCACGGCAAGATAATCCATCGGAATCGCTATCGGCTCTCCATGAAAATTTCCGGCCGAGACTATGATATCTTCATCAGGAAATATTGTCGGATTGTCTGTCGGACTGTTTATCTCCGTCTCTATAACATTCCCCACATAATCAAGCGCATCCTTAACCGCGCCATGAACCTGCGGCATGCACCGGAACGAATATGGATCCTGCACATGCTGCTTTGGCCTGCCAATCATCTCGCTGCCATCAAGCCATGATCGGACAGCCCGGGCTGTCGCCAATTGCCCCGGATGGGGACGCACGGCATTAACCTCATCGCCAAACGGCTCTATCCGGCCATCAAACACATCTAGCGACAATGCTCCGATTTTATCAGCCAGCCGGCTCAACCGCCGCGCTTTCAAAATGGCATAAACAGCGTGTGACGACATGAACTGAGTGCCGTTGAGCAAGGCAAGCCCTTCTTTCGACACTAATTTTACAGGTTCCCATCCCAATTCAGCCAGAACATCGCCTGACTGCCTGATCTCACCTTTATAATATACCTGCCCCAGCCCGATCAACGGCAGACACATATTGGCCAGCGGGGCTAGATCGCCCGATGCGCCGAGTGAGCCCTGACGATAGACCACAGGTGTGACACCGGCATTGAACATATCGACAAGTCGCTGCACTGTCGATAGCTGCACGCCGGAATTGCCAAACGACAAAGACATAATCTTTGTCAGCAACATGATTCTGACTATCTCAGGATTGATCCGGTCGCCACACCCGCAGGCATGCGACTTCACCAGATTCTCCTGAAGACGCGACAGATCATCTTTACCAATTGAAATATTGCACAGCGAACCGAAACCGGTAGTTATGCCATAAATAGGTTCAGTGCAATTTTTTATTTTTTCATCGAGATAACGGCGGCATCGAGTGATTCTCTGAACAGATTCGTCACTGAGAGCCAATGTCATTCCTTTGTCTAATATTTCCCCTACGCGATCAATGGTCAGACGCGCAGGGCTGATATGATGAACCATGATATCAATTTTTACAAATTATTAAATGCAGAATCAATCAAATCATCGGAAGCGATGTTCGGCAAAGTCACTTTTAAGCCCGGAGTGCGTGCCATCTGACGCTTTATGGCATCGATCGCGCCCTTGTTGCGCGCCCAGCTGCGACGTGCTATGCCGTTGTTCACATCCCACAGAAGCATCTCATCGATATGGCGCGCCGAGTCTTCAGAACCGTCAATAACCATGCCAAAACCGCCGTTTATCACTTCTCCCCAACCGACACCGCCGCCATTATGGATAGACACCCATGTGGCGCCACGGAAACCATCGCCGATAACGTTATGCACAGCCATATCCGCCGTGTACTGCGAACCATCATAGATATTGGATGTCTCGCGGTAGGGCGAATCGGTGCCTGACACATCGTGATGGTCACGACCAAGCACAATAGGAGCTGATATCTCTCCGCGCGCAATCGCATCGTTAAAAGCCCGGGCTATGCGCGTGCGGCCTTCACAATCGGCATACAAAATACGAGCCTGCGAACCAACCACCAGATTATTCCTGCCGGCCTCCTTGATCCAGTGAATATTGTCGGCAAGCTGCCCATGAATATCATCGGGGGCTGTTTTCATTATCTCCTCAAGCACCGCAGCCGCAATAGCGTCCGTCTTTGCCAGATCTTCAGGATTTCCGGATGTGCAGACCCAACGGAACGGCCCGAATCCATAGTCAAAAAAGCCGGGTCCCATTATATCCTGTACGTACGACGGATAGCGGAACTTTCCATCAGGAAGAAGAATATCCGCTCCGGCGCGCGACGATTCCAGCAAGAATGCGTTTCCATAGTCAAAGAAATACATTCCGCGCGAAGTCAGATTGTTGATTGCCGCAACCTGACGGCGCAACGATGCCTGCACACACATGCGAAATTCATCCGGACGATCCGCCATCATCTCTTTAGCTTCATCAAATGTCAGCCCGGCCGGATAATACCCCCCGGCCCACGGATTATGAAGCGATGTCTGATCCGAGCCAAGATCGACCTTAATATTATCCCGATCAAGCCTTTCCCACAGATCAACAACATTTCCCTGATATGCCAGCGACACGACTTCCCTATTTTCACGAGCCTTTATAATACGCGGCATAAGCTGATCAAGCGATGTATAGACTTCATCCACCCATCCTTGCTCATGACGTATCGCCACGGCCTTTGGATTTATCTCGGCAATGACACTTACCACTCCGGCTATATTGCCGGCCTTAGGCTGCGCGCCCGACATGCCGCCAAGCCCGGCCGAAACGAATAGCATGCCGCCAAGCGATGTCTCTCCCTTTGGCAGCCGCTTGCGCCCGGCGTTCAGAACGGTGATCGTTGTGCCATGCACAATTCCTTGCGAACCGATATACATGTAGGATCCGGCCGTCATTTGGCCATATTGCGAAACTCCCATCGCATTAAAACGCTCCCAATCATCCGGTTTGGAATAGTTAGGAATCACCATACCATTTGTGACCACTACCCGCGGAGCATCGCGATGACTCGGGAACAGGCCGAGCGGATGTCCGGAATACATCACAAGTGTCTGTTCATCGGTCATTTCAGAGAGATATTTCATTGCCAGCAGATACTGAGCCCAATTCTGGAATACCGCGCCATTTCCGCCATAGGTGATCAGTTCATGAGGATGCTGGGCCACACGCACATCAAGATTATTCTGAATCATCATCATTATGGCAGCCGCCTGCCGGCTCCGCGCCGGATAGTCATCAATCGGGCGGGCATACATCTTGTATGTCGGGCGGAAACGATACATATAGATGCGTCCATAATCATGAAGTTCACGCGCGAATTCCGGTGCAAGAGCCTCGTGGAGACGCTCCGGAAAGTATCGTAACGCATTCTTTAACGCCAGACGCTTCTGCTCTTCGGTCAAAATATCCTTGCGGCGAGGAGCATGATTCACACTAACGTCATAGCCGGGATGCTCCGGCAAGTCAGCCGGGATTCCGGCCGACACCATATCCTTGAATGATTTCGTTTCCATATCTCTGTCAAATCTTTGCGTTAACAACTTCAAGCACCTTTTTCTCTGCTTCGATAGCCTCTACCGCTATCCTTTCCGCTTTGGCCAACAAACTGTCGGTCATTTCACGATCCTTCAACCCGGCAGCATTGATTTTCACGTTCAACTGCGCGCCAAGCACGGCCGAACGCGCAGCCAATGCGCCTACGCCGGCATCACTTAGCGAGGCCGGATTCCCGATCTCAACCATCGCGCTCAACAATGGGAAGGCATCAATAGCCACCTCCATTGTCCGCAAAGGCACCTGTGTGGCATAAAGAGTGGCTGCCTCCATCGCCTTTTCTCTGGCTTGCCGTTCCTCTTCCGTAGTCTTAGGCATTTTTATAGCATCCATGACGCGATTAAACGCAGCCGTGTCTTCATCCACCAATCCCAAAAGTTGCTCAAGAAGCGACTGCCCGGCATCAGCATAGTTTGAGAATTCTTCCCAGCGGTCATCCCATCCGGCTTTATGTGCCGACAGGTTTGCGACCATCGTGCCTAATGCAGCCGCCAACGCCCCCATATAAGCCGAGACAGAACCGCCGCCCGGAGCCGGCGACTCCGAAGCCGTCTCGTACGCGAACTCCGAACAAGCCATATCGATCAGTTTGTCAGATGATTTGTCGGCAATCATATATTCAATCACCTTTTCTTCCGGACGGAACGGAGACAACTCATCAAGCCCCATCGATTTAATCGCCATTCTGACAATCTCACTCTCCCGAACGCCTGACGAACGTTGCTGCTTGTGCAAGAAATAACGACCGGCATCAATCAGGGCGCGGCGCGGAACCAGCCCCACAATCTCCGTACCGGTAACCCGGATTCCACGAGCTGCGGCAGCCCTGACCACCTCGTCAAAAGCAATGTGAAGAGGCGTTTTTGAAATATCGGTTATATTCATCGACACTTGTGCAATGCCGTACTCATCAATATACCAGCCGATGGCCTTTGTCCCTTTGAGCGTTCCCGGAAGCATTATAACATTACCATTGGAATCTGTCATCGGCCTGCCGTTCGGCTTGCCGCCTTCGCGCTGCGGACGGCCTTTTTCCCGGACATCAAAAGCGATAGCATTAGCCCGGCGCGTTGACGTTGTGTTCAGGTTGAAGTTGACGGCAATCAGGAAATCTCGCGCACCAACAGCCGTTGCGCCGCTACGCGCCACATCATCAGTCAGTTCTTTCGGTCCGAAATCAGGACCATCGCAGGCATCACCCAACCGGTCGGCCAAGCCTTCATATTCACCGCGGCGGCAAACTGCCAGATTCTTTCGTTCCGGAGTGGAAGCAGACGCCTCATAAAGATAGATCGGGATATTCAATTCATCGGCAATACGCCGCCCAAGCTCACGAGCCAATGCGGCACATTGTTCAAGCGTTATCCCCTCAACCGGGATAAGCGGCAATACGTCCGTTGCGCCCATTCGCGGATGTGCGCCACTGTGTTTCCGCATATCAATAAGCTCCGCTGCGCGTTTCACGCCACGAAAAGCAGCCTCAACAACCGCATCCGGCTCACCGACAAATGTCACGACCGTACGGTTTGTAGCCTCACCGGGATCAACATCAAGCAGACTTATGCCTTCTACTGATTCGATAGCGTCAGTAATCGCTTTTATCACTTTTTTATCGCGGCCCTCACTAAAGTTAGGCACACATTCAACCAATGTCTTTCTCATGTCTAATATCAGCCCTAAGGTTATAGAGCAAAGATACTGAATTATTCCTTTACCGCAAAATAAAACAGTTTGGACTGTCTCACCGACAGCCCAAACTATATTGTTTCAAAAAAATGTCTCTTAATTACTACTTAACAATTGTTTTATGGTATTTGGATATAGAATGTTGCTTATTTTGGTCTATTATCTAAACGAGATCGAACTCAAGTTATCAATATGAGACAAAGATATTGCACCGATTTAACATCTCAATTCCAGAACGGTTACAATTCAATTTCATGAGCCATATTTTGTAATATTTAACACAATGCCTATAATCCGGCTCACGTTACGCTTCCGCAACTGACATCAACTCCTGTCGGATCTCCTTCAGATAAACACGCACCATTTTATTTTTACGCCATCCTATATATCCGCCGACAATTGCTCCGACAACGCCACCCAGCAATGCCGAGCCATGATTGCTGAATGCTTGCAGCATGACTGCAAGTATCGGCACACAGAGTGCTATCCCGATGAACGTGGTTCTTATGAAACGACGGTAAATACGCTCAACCGATACAAGCAGCTGACACGTGTTCATATTGGCAAAATCAAGACGCTTTATCCTTAAATACAAGTCGAACGACAATGCACCCATCAATGCAAAGAAAGCAGAAAGCAATACACACCCCCACGCATGCAACAATCCCTGCGGATAGAGCATCAAAGGCCCCAAGACAACCCAGACTGCAGCCAGCACGGATATGATTTTATAGTAACGCTGCAATTTTTTACTCCGCGACAGAATGTGCGAAGTCGGACGGTATTCATCCGCATTGCCCGAATTTAACACCACCGAAGCCGAGCTTAATCCTTTCCATTGTTTTTTCAAATCATCTAACCTTGTATCCATGAGCCAGTGTGTTTAACGGATTATAAATTTTGAACAACCAGACGCTGCTTGATGCGATGCAGCCGCGAAGCGACATTATTACGCGAAATACCGGTCAATGCGGCAATTTCATCATAAGAATATTCATCCAGCCAAAGCATTATAATGGCTTTGTCAAGGCGGCCAAGCAAGCCTATCATCTCATACATGGCCTTCAGCTGCATGGCATGTTCATGACTTTCATCAATAATCCCCAGCGCACGATCATCGATAGACTCAACTCCGGAATGACGATTATTGCGGCGAAGATACGACACACACGTATTGATAGCAATCCGGTAGATCCATGTCGATATTTTCGCTTGCCCGCGGTAGCCTTTCAAGCCCTGCCAGATATTGGCTGTCACCTCCTGATAGAGATCCTTCAAATGCTCCGAATCTTCAGCATACATATAACACACCTTATAAATAAGGCCATTATACTCTGATATGATACGCGAAAACTGCTTTGAAGCGTCTTCTGATGTTGACTTTGGCATTATTGATGACTGGTCTTTTGCGTTTGTTCATTACATTAGACGCAGAAACTGCCGGAAAGTTGCACCCTCCGGCAGTTTTTTTATCTGCATCCTGATTTTCGAATCAGAACATATATGCCGCCGTTATTGTCCAATAGCGGTTACGCCCATTGATATCGGATGAGCCGGTCGCGCCGACAGCTTCCAATGCCTTGGTCAAACCGATACCATAGCTTGCCCCGACCTGAAGATGTTTGAGAAGTTCCACACCAAAGCCGAAGTTCCATGACGTGTCGAATGACTTGTTATGGAATGCTTCATCGACACTGCGGCGCGAGGTCAGGAATGCGAAACTCGGACCGGTGGAAATGTATGGCCGCACGATATTGTTTATCACCGGGATATTCATACGCCACTTGAAATTGAGAGGAATCTCAATATAATCGCGGTCATCTTTTGTCAGCTCCTGACCTTCAAGCCAACTGCTGTTGCGGCGCACATACATCGCCGACAAATCAAGACCCAGGCCGGACACCGGCGCAGAGAACTCAAGCATCACACCACCGGTGAATCCTGCACGATTCTCGGAATCAAAAGTCTCCGATGAAAAATGGAGTGAATTTACTGTGATACCCGCCTTAACGCCAAAACGCAACTGCGCACTAGCAGGCATAGACATGCCGACAACGGATGCTACGGCAATCAGAAAAGTAAGTAAGGATTTTTTCATGTTCATTTTTATTTTTCGTTATCATGATTTATCATTTCTAAAAACTGCTCCTCATTTATTATAGGAATGCCAAGTTTTCCGGCTTTTTCCAGCTTTGCAGGGCCCATATTTTCTCCGGCAAGCACATAGTCGGTCTTCTTCGAGATCGAACCGACATTCTTGCCTCCATTAGCTTCAATCAATTCTTTATACTCATCACGCGAATGGCGGGAGAATGTTCCGCTAATCACAAACGACAGGCCTTGCAACCTATCGGAAATGCCATCAGACTCCATTCCGACCGACATCTGCAATCCGGCATTTCGCAGCCGCTCCACAAGCTCCCGGTTTGACTCAACGGCAAAAAATGCCACTACGCTGTCGGCTATTGCCGTCCCGATATCATCAATCTGCGTCAGCGACTCTGCATCCATTGACATCAGCGCATCTATATTTTTCACGCTTTTGGCAAGTTTCTTTGCAACGGTCTCCCCCACAAAAGGGATCGACAGGGCATAGATCACACGCCCGAACGGCACCTGCCGGCTGTCGGCAATTCCCTGTAGTATGCGTTCGGCGCTTTTCTTGCCGAATCCCTCAAGCACGGCAAGCTGATCTTCCCTGAGATCATATATATCTGCCGCCGTTTTTATAAGCCCGGCATCAAACAGTGTTTGCGCTATTTCCCCGCCTATTCCGTCAATGTTCATCATACGCCGGCCGACAAAATGCTCTATACGACCAACAATCTGCGGTTTGCAGCCATATTTATCGGGACATACCCATGCTGCTTCTCCCTCCTGGCGAACCAAGCGCGAGCCACACGACGGACAATGTGTCACAAACGCTACAGGCTCACTTCCCGGCCGGCGGGCATCCATATCGACCCCGGTAATCTTGGGTATGATTTCCCCGCCTTTCTCCACATAGAGCATATCGCCATCGTGGATATCCAACTGGCGGATGATGTCTTCATTATGAAGCGAAGCACGCTTGACAACAGTCCCTGACAGCAAAACCGGATCCAGATTGGCAACCGGAGTAATGACACCGGTACGCCCGACCTCAAACGACACGAAACGCAGCCGTGTCAATGCCCTTTCGGCCTGGAATTTATAGGCTATCGCCCATCGCGGGCTCTTGGCTGTAAAGCCGAGATTGAGCTGCTGACGAAGAGAGTTGACCTTGAACACAAGGCCATCAGTAGCCACCGGAAGCTGCTTTCGCGCCGTATCCCAATAGGAAATATACCTATCTACGTCATCAATCGAATGAAGCATGGTCATCGCATCAGAGACCTTGAATCCCCAGCTGCGTGCAGCCTCCATATTCTGATAATGGTTATCGAAAGGCAGATTGTCGCCGAGAAGATAATAGAAATATGCATCCAGCCCACGGCGCGCCACCTCTGCTGAATTTTGCATTTTCAATGTTCCCGATGCCGCGTTGCGCGGATTGGCAAAAAGAGTCTCCTCATTGAACGCACGCTCCTCGTTCAGCCGCTCGAACTCCTTCCACGGCAGGACAATCTCTCCACGAATCTCAAATCTATCCGGCCAGCCTTCTCCGGAAAGCTGTAGAGGGATCGAACGGATTGTAATGACATTATCAGTCACCACATCGCCTTTCTCTCCATCGCCGCGCGTAACTGCACGCACCAGACGGCCATGTTCATAATGCAGCGAAATCGATGTGCCGTCAAACTTCATCTCGCCGACAATCGTCACCGGCTCTTCCGGCAGTCCTTCGCGACATCGCTTGACGAAATCATCGACCTCTTCAACGGAATATGTATTGCCAAGCGAAAGCATTCTGCGCTCATGCACCACCTGTTCAAACCCTTTCGACAGATCGCTGCCAACGCGATGAGTCGGCGAATAAGGATCATCAAATTCCGGATGCTCGCGTTCCAGCTGCTCCAACTCCTTGAGCATCATATCAAATTCGCGGTCGGAAATCACCGGCGAATTTTCAACGTAGTATCTGCGGTTATGCTCATTGAGCTCACGGCGCAATGTCTCAATCCGTTGTTCTACATTATCCATATCGATCTATTTTTCTACTTTTCCACAAAGATAACCCAATATAAATGGTCGGCAGATGAAACCGCACATCCTTTTAACATTATTTAATTATATGAATCCCCCCGCTAGTGACTAATTTTGTATTCAAAATTCAATCAAGCATTAATGAGACTAATAAACATAGCTTTGATAGTATTGCTTGCGGCATCCTGCGGCAGCAAAACTGCCGACAAAAATCCTGATGAACTGACGGATGTCATTGAAGGGGATTCCACTATTGCCGCATGGCCTGTTTTCAATGCTGACAGTGCTTATTCCTATGTAAAAAAACAGGTTGATTTCGGTCCACGCGTGCCCGGATCGGAGGCTCACCGCAAATGCCGGGATTATCTCACAGGCGCATTTGCCGGTTTCGGAGCAGACACCATAATTATACAGCAGGCAACCGTGACGGCATTTGACGGAACGCGTCTGCCCATGTCAAACATACTTGCCCGCTTCAACACATCAGCACCGCGCCGCATCTTGGTTGCCGCCCATTACGACACTCGCCCTTGGGCCGATGAAGATGCCGACAAAAGCAAACACAGACTGCCGATTGACGGTGCCAACGATGGCGCCAGCGGAGTCGGTGTGATTCTCGAACTTGCCCGCAATATTCAGGCGCAGCGTCCGGAGATCGGCATAGACTTCCTCCTGACGGATGTCGAAGACTATGGCACAAGCGGCGATGACCCGGTCGGAATGACATCATGGGCTCTCGGAAGCCAATATTGGTCGCAAAACTCTCCCTACACTCCGCGCCAGCGACCGACATTCGGCATTTTGCTTGACATGGTGGGCGGGAAAGGCGCAAAGTTCTACCGCGAATATTTCTCTGAGAACAACGCTGCCTGGGTAAACGCCAAAGTATGGGAGGCCGCAGCCGCCGAAGGGATCACGCGCTTTGTCAACGAACGGCAAGGCGGGGTGACTGATGACCATATATTCATCAGCCGCGCCGGCATTCCGTGCATCAACATCATTGAATGTGCCAATCCGGAGACAGGTTCGTTTCCTGAAGCATGGCACACGATGAATGACAACATGGAATGTATTGACCCTGCCACGCTTCAGGATGTCGGCGTGACCATGATGCGCGTTATTTACAGCGAAAAAAACGAATAACCAATATTTTTCACTATTTTTGCCAATTATGACGATAGACCAGATACAAGACGAAATAATCGAGGAATTTTCCGAGGTTGATGACTGGATGGATCGCTATGCCATGATTATCGACCTTGGCAATGCCTTACCTCCAATCGACACAAAGTACAAAACTCCCGAACATCTCATCGAAGGCTGCCAAAGCCGCGTGTGGCTTAATGCAGAAGAAACCGATGGGCATATTCATTACACTGCCGACAGCGATGCTATCATTGTCAAAGGCATTATCGCACTGCTCATCCGAGTCCTCAATGATCACACACCGGATGAAATTGTCGATGCAAAACTATATTTCATTGACCGTATCGGGCTTGCCGAAAACCTCTCCCCCACCCGCTCCAACGGACTGCTGGCTATGGTGAAGCAAATGCGGCTCTACGCTTTGGCGTTAAAAGCCCGACACAACCTGGAAACAAACAGCTGATTAATCTCAAATATTTATTTACCCATATTTTTCCCTATGTTTAAAAATCAACCTAAAGGATTGTATGTGCTTTCGCTTGCCAACACCGGCGAACGTTTTGGCTACTACACCATGCTGGCGATTCTCCTGTTGTTTCTTCAGGCAAAATTCGCTCTGTCAACAGCCACCGCCGGTGTGATCTACTCCACATTTCTGGCATTGGTCTATTTCATGCCGATGGTTGGTGGCGTGATTGCCGATAAATGGAACTTCCAGAAAACCGTCACAATGGGCATCATCGTGATGTTTATCGGCTACCTCGTCATGGCCATCCCGACATCTATGCCCGAAGGGTCGGCATTTGCCTCTCCGGCATTCTACATAATGCT
Organism: uncultured Bacteroides sp.; assembly: GCA_964438665.1. Taxonomy (GTDB): domain Bacteria; phylum Bacteroidota; class Bacteroidia; order Bacteroidales; family Muribaculaceae; genus Paramuribaculum. The sequence goes on along the minus strand of CAYTLU010000039.1, from coordinate 1,122 downwards.
GCTGGCTCTTTTGCTCATATCATGCGGGACAGGCCTGTTTAAAGGCAACTTGCAGGTAATGGTCGGAGATCTCTACAACGATCCCCGCTACAGTTCAAAACGTGATGTGGCCTTCTCGCTTTTCTACATGGCCATCAATATCGGTGCGATGTTTGCGCCATCAGTGACAGAAGGACTGTGTCAGTTTGCGCTGTCGGCCGAACAGCTCAGCTACGATGGAGCCATACCTGGATTGTGCAATGCATTCATTGCAGGCGATGCGCTTGATCCTGAAAAACTGGCTTTCCTGAAAGAATTCGCCCAAAATCCACAAGATCTGATGGGATGGTGCAAAACCTACATGGCCACAATATCCACAGGTTATAGCTACGCATTTGCCGTTGCCTGCTGCTCTATGGTATTGTCCTTTATCATCTACAAAGTCGGACGCAAAACCTATTCAGGAGTCACCGGAGCGAAAAATCAGGCATCAGGCGCTGCCGTTCCTGAGTTGTCGAAAGCACAAACCAAGAGCCGCATCGTAGCGCTACTGCTTGTGTTCACCGTTGTGATTTTCTTCTGGATGGTATTCCATCAGAATGGTCTGACGCTTACTAAGTTTGCGCAAGTGTTCACCGAACCGTCATGCGGAGGATGGACACGCATAGCATTCAATGTATGGGCATTAACAGCAATCGTGGTAGGCGTTTATGCAACATTCAACATCTTCCAGAGCAAAGGCACTACCACGCGCGTCATTTCCGGTGCAGTGCTTTTAGCCGCCCTCATCGGATTGTATTTCTTCTATAGCTATACCCCCGATCCGGTAAGCGGCATCCAGCCTCAGATCTACCAACAGTTCAACCCATTCTACGTTGTTGCGCTGACTCCATTCTCGGTTGCCATCTTCTCATGGCTGGCAAAAAAACAGAAAGATCCCAGCGCACCACGCAAGATCGGATATGGCATGCTTGTAGCCGGCCTTGGATTCGGTGTGATGGCTCTCGGATCAATCGGTCTTGGCATTGCTCCCGCCGAAGGACATGCATCCCAATTAGTCAGTCCTAACTGGCTGATGGGGACATATCTCGTGCTGACATTCGCAGAACTGCTGCTGTCGCCGATGGGAATTTCATTTGTGTC
>CAYTLU010000038.1:0-12793 GCA_964438665.1 uncultured Bacteroides sp. | reverse complement strand
CATCGGCGGATATGCAAGCTACAACATCAATGACCGCTGGGGCGTCAACGTCGGAGCGCAGGCAACACATTCTCTTGTCACCAACCGATGGCAGGCACAGCCTATCGTCATGCCCTACTACCGCATCAACAAAGATGTCTCAATCGGCGTGGATGTCGGCGGAATCATCTATAATATTGCCAAGGACTATATCGACAGTCGCAATGCCGGAAACATCTCCGGCATGCCGTCAGGACCCATATCGCCGCCCCGCCCCACACCAAACCGGTAAAGGGATGAGCTTGACACAAATGAGGTGGCAGGACTATCTTTTATTATTGATTGAGCCTCCTGACGATGACTTGGAAGAGCGCGGGCTTGCCACAGCCGAAGATATGACACCTCCGCTGCTTGCCGAGAGTTGTCCTGTCGAAGCAGCCAGATCCGTTGCTTTAAGCACGCCGCCCGAAGAAGCATCAAGATCAACATCCTCAACTGTTCCGCTCAGATCTATAACCGCTCCGGATGATACATCGGCATCGGTCTTTGCGGCTTTGATACCCGAAATTGCGATTACCGAACCGGAGGAGGCATCAACGTCAAGAGAGCCCACTGTCATGGATTTCGCCTTGAAAACCGCACCGGAGGAAACATCGACATCGACAGAACTGATTCCGCAGATGTAATTCCCATCAATAATCATTTTAGAACCTGAACTTGCATCAAATTCGGTGATCATTGGAGCTTTAACCGTGACAGTAACTCGTCTGGCACAAATCCCAAGATTCTCGGTTGCGCCAATAATGAGCTCATCTTTGTCTATCTTCGTAACAATCAGATCAATTATATCTTCAGGAGCTTCCACCTTAAGATTAAGTGAATCTGACTGGACATAGACCACATTAATGCCGTGTGACGATGAAACCTGCTTTACAGACGCCATCGGACGCACAAGCGAGGTCATCGGAGAATTAGGATCGCAACGCACTGTTGGAAAGGGTTTGATACCATTGGAGGAACACGACAGCAGAGAAACAGACAGCAACACTGCCGAGGAAAATAAAATTAGCGATTTAAGTTTCATAAAGTAAATAATTAGGGTGTCTTTTAAAGTTCTTTACTTATATGACGCATCCCGGGCATGAAAAGTTACATCCATTGAATAAAAAAACTTATCTTTGCCTCATCAAACCCAACAATAACGATGAAAAAAGCAAGAATCGGACTGCTCGGCAAAATTGTCATCGCCATAGCCATCGGCATAGGAATCGGATATATCGCACCGGAATGGCTGGCGCGACTTTGTGTGACGTTCAACGAAGTGTTCAGTCAGTTTTTGGGATTCATCATACCGCTGATTATTCTTGGATTCGTTGCTCCGGCGATTGCCGATCTAGGCAATCGCGCCGGGAAAATGCTGATAGTCACCGCCGCCATCGCCTATGCCGCCACCCTTCTGTCCGGAGTCGGCACATTTTTCACCGGGGATTGGCTATTTCCCGGATTAGTAACCGAAATGCCCATATCCGATGCTGCCACCGCCGATGCTGTAAAGCCCTGGTTTTCCATGCCCATACCCGCCATCATGCCTGTCATGACCGCACTCGTATTCGCTTTTATGCTTGGGCTGGGTGCAGCCTATATAAAAGGCAACGCACTACGCAAAGGCATCCAGGAATTCCGGTCTATCGTCACGCTGACAATCAACAATGCGGTCATTCCCCTGCTCCCGATCTACATATTCTGCACATTTGTCAACATGACATATATCGGACAGGTTGGAGCTATCATATCAACATTTCTGAAAATAATCGTTATAATTTTCGTGTTGCATGTGGTTCTGCTTCTCCTGCAATATTGTATCGCAGCATGTTTCGCGCGAAAAAATCCGCTGAAAATGCTCTGGACCATGATGCCGGCCTACTTCACCGCGCTTGGCACTCAGTCGTCTGCCGCCACCATACCCATCACCCTCCGACAGACTGTCAAGATGGGAGTCAGTGAAGATGTCGCAGGCTTTACCGTCCCGCTATGCGCCACGATCCACATGTCGGGGAGCACTCTGAAAATCGTTGCATGCGCCTTGGCGATCATGCTCATGCAGGGAATGCCTTATGATATCGGAATGTTCTCGCAATTCATAGCCATGCTCGGGGTGACGATCATTGCCGCACCCGGCATTCCGGGAGGTGCTATAATGGCATCGCTGGGGATTCTGTCGTCAATCCTTGGATTCACCGATGCGCAGAATGCTCTGATGATAGCCCTTTATATCTCTATGGACAGTTTTGGAACTGCATGCAACGTGACAGGCGATGGGGCTCTTGCTGCAATTGTTGACCGGATTTTTACCAAAAAAATATCACCCGCCGTGTAATTTTTCCGTTCTTGCTGCGTCTTATTAGACAAAACACATTATAAAAATGGACAAAATATTAAGCATCGACCATGTGTCGAAAAACTATGGGCAGCACGCCGCCCTTAGCGATGTTTCGCTTGACATCCCTCGCGGCTGTGTCTATGGTCTGCTTGGGCCCAATGGAGCCGGCAAGACCACATTAATACGTATAATCAACCACATCACCGCACCCGACAGCGGCAACGTCACATTCGATGGCCACCGGCTGACACAATCAGATGTTGCACAGATAGGCTACCTGCCTGAAGAACGAGGCCTTTACAAAAAAATGAAAGTCGGCGAACAAGCTGTGTTTTTCGCCAGACTGAAAGGATTGTCCGCTTCAGCAGCGACAACAGAGCTTAAAAAATGGTTTGAACGTCTGGAAATCTCTGACTGGTGGAACAAAAAAGTCGAAGAACTGTCAAAAGGCATGGCTCAGAAGGTTCAGTTCATAGTTACCGTGCTTCATCGTCCAAAGCTGCTGATTTTCGATGAGCCGTTCTCCGGTTTTGATCCGATCAACGCCAATCTGCTGCGCGATGAGATTCTGCGGCTTAAAGACCAGGGGGCGACTGTGATATTCAGCACCCACAATATGGCCTCCGTAGAAGAGATCTGCGATAATATAACCCTCATCAACAAAGGGCGAAACATTCTGACAGGCAACGTTGACGAACTGCGTCGCAATTTCACGCGCGGCAAATATATCATTGAGTTCAACGGCGATGCCCATAGTGTTGTGACAGCCATTGAGCCTGTTATCAGTGGATATTCCGCCTCTGTCACCGCATCCGGAAGCAGTAGAATCGACCTCACGCTGCAACCCGAAGCAAACGTCCGCGATCTGATCTCGCGTGTCAACGAATCGTCCGAACTACTCTCATTTAATCCGGCTATGGCTTCCATGAACGATATATTTATCTCTACGGTAGAATCATCAAATGCTGACAACCTTTAAAAATAATCACTGCTATGTCATCAAAAGTAGGAATAATCATAGGACGCGAATATAAGGAACGCGTAAAGAAAAAAAGTTTTATCATCACAACGCTGCTGATGCCGCTGCTGATGCTGGCCATGATGGTTGTCCCGGTTCTGATAGCCGAATTTTCTGAGGGCGATACTCGTCATCTGGCTGTCATCGATCAGTCAGGGCAGATTGCTTCAGACATGAAACCGACGGCAGCCTATGACATTATCGCCGCCGATGCCGACTGGGAAAAGATGCTGGAAGAAGAGCGGGCCGATGCAGTTCTGATCATACCGGAATCTGTCAAAAACGGACACGCGCCGCTGCAGTTATACACCAATGGGCCATCGTCCATGACTCTCGAATCCCAACTGACTTCTCAGATCAATTCAATCATCGAAGGCCAGCGTCTTAAAGAATATAACATTGAAAATCTGGATACGATCATCGAATCTATCCACAGCGATGTCGCCCTGCGCTCTCGGCAATATGACACCGATGAAGAATCCTCGACAATGTTGAGCTACATGCTTGGGATGGCTCTGACACTGGTTCTCTACATGTGTCTTCTGATATACGGTCAGATGGTTATGACTAGCATAATCGAGGAAAAGACCAACCGCGTGCTTGAAATAGTTGTTTCGTCCGTCAAACCGATGCAGTTGATGCTGGGAAAAATCACAGGTATAGGACTTGTGGCCGTCACACAAATTCTTATATGGACCGTATTGGTTGCTGCAATGTCGGCATTCCTGCTGCCCTCAATCATTCCTTCTGACATGGCCACAGACATAGCATCAATGAATGCCGGAGGAAACATGGCGGAGATGTCGGCCGATATTGGCACTCTTCAGGCATTGGCTATGCTCAGCGATGTAGGCTATATTCTGCGTCTGTTCGGACTGTTGTTGCTCTTCCTGATCGGCGGATTCATGCTCTATGCCGCGATATATGCCGCCATCGGCTCTGCCGTTGATAATATTCAGGACGCTGGACAGATGCAGTCCATCATCATTTTCCCGATCATAATCGGAATCGTATTCGGCATGACCGCAGCCGCAGATCCGACATCAACACTGTCTGTCTGGATGTCAATGATACCATTCACCTCGCCTATGGTCATGATGGCGCGCATTCCCTATGACCTCCCGCTGTGGCAGATTGGAGTCTCGCTCGTGATTCTCTATGCTTCGTTCTTTGCAATGGTCTGGCTGGCCGGAAAGATCTATCGCGTCGGCATATTCATGTATGGAAAGAAACCGACCTATAAAGAACTCATCCGCTGGGCCCGATACAAATAAACCTCCATACCAGGAACATTAAAATCAGAGTCGCTATATGCATATCACATATGGCGACTCCTTTTTTCTATGACTCGGACCTATCGCGCCCGCCCTCAGTTGCTATCCTCATGACTTTGACAATGGGTCATCTAAATCAGATCCCAGAAAGTAGTAATGGATAAGATAGTCTAATTTTCTACCCATCCATCACCCACACTTATGCATAATAACATCATAAATGCAAGCAAATCAAAAATTAAGAGTATTTTATGTGTGACGACAAACCTTACGAATAAATGATTAATCATGATATAGAGCAAATAAACACATAGTGTTATCAGTGAGATTATAAAATAACTCAATGGCTTTACGGCAATCCGGATATTATAGGAATAATATAATGCCATAAAGCAAAATGCGCCAAACAGATATGCATATGCGATAAATCTAATGGTCAAGACGTGCCAATTTTTTTCAATATAATATCTGGATATATTGATAAATCGTTTTATGTTATCAGAATTTAATTCCATATTATTTGTGAAGATATATTCCACCCGGATTTAATTCCATGATTGATTTAAACGCAGAACTCGGCCAAGGATTAATATTTGGTCTCACAATATTATATTCAGGCTCTCCTAAATATTTATTTGCAGGAATATGTATTATCTCATATGTAGGAGTTGCTATAGGAATACCGGCTTCAAACATGACACTTTGAACAGTAGTAGCACAATTATTGCCAAGAGGAGTGTAACGCGTATTAGCTTTTTCAATGAAGCTATTCCGCATTATCGCATCTTGCTCCGCAGTTGTTGATATCCGAAACCCTTCTGGAAATCCAAAATGGTTTTTTGATTTATCATTCTTACTATTGTCTGTGCGCATATTGTACGGCGATTGAAAAAAATCGTTTGGGGAATCCCAACTTCCAACTGCTATATCATTGAATTCTCTGCCTCCTTTATGTTTCCCAGACACATAAACATTATTCCCATTTACCGAATAATATTGCCATTTACCATTCTCATCTTGAATGAGCATAGCAAGATGTTGGTGGTTTAGATCATTACCATAATTCAACACAACTATGTCTTCTCCAGTTGGATCAATATAGCTTACAGGATTACCACCACAATAAAAATATGGCGATAAAGGATAATATGCATGGCTGATGAGCGGAAAAAGCAGTGCAATAAATAATAGATGTAAATATTTCATTTTGATTGCATTTTTTCTTGTGTATGTTTTTGAGCTTCTATTGTTTGTTGTCTCCTTCGTTCTCGGATTTCTTCGGTTTCTTCAGTCATATAGGTTTTTTCAAACCGATGTTTTGTCTCATCCATTAATTGTAGCAAATGAGCGGCATAATCGTCAACTATATATCCTGTACTCTTGAGATAATTTTGAATCATACGTTCAAGTGACTTGCCTCGTATAATCCATGCATTCGGATTCATCGGATAAAACTCCAATGACCTGCTCGCGCAATAGTAAGTAAATTCATCATAACGATGGAATTTCGCTTTGTACCCAAAAGCAAGTTCTGCCATCTGGCAGGCAACAGTCTGAGTATCGGTCAAGGGTGTCATATAGGTCCCGACTAGAAGTGCAGAATCACATATTTCAAAACTCTGCTTAATCCAGAATGCGGGCTGCATCTGGTGGGTGGTCAATTCAAGATTTATCCAGTCTTCGGGTGTCAGATTATCTTCATCCTTGTACATGATATAGCAATGCCGGGGTGCATGAGCCAACGATACCTCTGCACCTATTTCTTTGGCAAGAATTTTATACATCCACGGCAATGAACGGCATTGACCGTTATGAGTCTTTAGAACCTTAGAAACGAATTGGGTTTCCATGTCTTCATTATCCGTTAAAAAGTCCTCAAAATCATACGTATATGGTTTATATCCATTACCTGAATATGGTCTGAAAAAATATTCGTTCAAAGCCATCTGCTTGCCGGTTTTGTATGACCTGAGTTTGTTTACGTCATAAAACAGTTTGAGAAACTTAACTATTCGGTCTATTTCGTCGCAAAAATCTGTTTTATAATCCAAATTCCCTTCGTAATATGCCCATTCAGCGAGATAGACAGCTCTTTTTATAGACAATGAATCTCTGCCCGCAAGCATATCGGACATTTCATTAAATGCTGACACATAGTAATTCTCAGCTATCTTATTTTGTGCATTGACTGATAACTGAAATAGAAGTACTATGAAATACAACCCTAGCTTTTTCATCCCTACAAATTTAACTTCAATCTATTTGAACTGCAACTTGAAACAATATGTTATACAACATATTATAGCTATTTTGTGCATAAAATCAGAGTCGCTATATGCATATCACATATGGCGACACCTTTTTTCTATGACTCGGACCTATCGTGCCCGACCTCGGTTGCTATTCTCAGATCTTATCAAGTGCCTGAGAAATATCGGCGATGAGATCATCTGCATTTTCAATGCCGAGCGACAAACGGATAAGGTCAGGGGCAATCCCCGCCTCTATCAACTGCGACTCTGAAAGCTGGCGATGCGTGTGGCTGGCCGGATGAAGCACACAACTTTGCGCGTCTGCCACGTGTGTCGCTATCGAGATCAGTTTCAACGAATCCATGAATCGTATTGCAGTCTGACGGTCGCCCTTCAATCCAAATGACAGAACGCCGCACGACCCCCCGGGCAGATATTTCTGCGCCAACTCATAATCTCGGTTGTCAGCCAGACCACAATAGTTGACCCACGCCACACGAGAATCCGCATCCAGGAAACGTGCCACTCTCAAAGCGTTCTCACAATGGCGCGGCATTCGCAGATGGAGCGTCTCCAAACCGATATTCAGCAAGAAAGCATTTTGCGGCGATGGGGTTGACCCCAGATCGCGCATCAACTGTGCAGTCAATTTGACGGCATAAGCCTGTTTGCCGAAAGCCTTTGTATAGGTCAGTCCGTGATAAGACTCGTCCGGCTCTGTCAGTCCGGGATACTTATCAGCATGGGCATCCCAGTCAAAACGGCCGCCATCGACCACTACGCCACCAACCTGTGTGGCATGTCCATCCATATATTTCGTGGTTGAATGAGTCACGATATCAGCGCCCCATTCCAAAGGACGGCAGTTGACAGGCGTTGCAAACGTATTGTCAATAATCAATGGCACTCCTGCCTCATGCGCAAGTCGGGCAAAACGCTCAATGTCGAGCACACGGCATCCGGGATTGGATATTGTCTCGCCGAAGAAAGCGCGCGTTTCAGGACGCACGGCATCCAGAATCTCCTCATCAGACGCATCGGGCGAAACAAAAGTGCAACTGATGCCCATTTTGGCAAGAGTTACACCGAAAAGATTATACGTACCACCATAAATTTCATTTGACGAAACGATATGCCCTCCGGCCTCGCAGATATTAAGCACGGCAAAGAAATTGGCTGCCTGGCCACTTGAAGTCAGCATAGCTGCCACGCCGCCCTCCAAGGCTGCGATCTTCGCTGCAACTGCTTCCGATGTCGGATTCTGCAGACGCGTATAGAAAAATCCTGATTTTTCAAGGTCAAAAAGGGCAGCCATCTCATCGCTGCTCTCATATTTGAATGTTGTGCTTTGAATGATGGGCACTTGACGTGGCTCTCCGTTTTTCGGTTGCCACCCGCCACGGACACAGATCGTGTCAGTTGAGAGTCTGTTATCGCTCATAGTTGTTTCAATTGTTTGTTTATTCCGCCGACAAAGATACGCATTTTTTCCTCTCATCCATAATATGGGCAGAAAATCAAAGAAAAAGTAATACGCCTGACCGCCCTGACGGAGAGAGCAAAAGTATCGTTATACGGAAATTCGGGTTTTGTCAAGTCTTGTCCTGCTTCGCGGTCATCTGCTTGATGTAATTCTCGCTGAGGAGCAGCAAGCGGCAATAGTAAACAGAAGATCTATGTTCAACAGACTACGCATAGATCATTTGAGTTTCAGGTCGAAGAACATAAAGCGGGTTTCCAACGGTTCCTCCGAACTCAATTCCAGAAAAGCGCGTTCCTCCTGTTCGGTTTTATACAAAAGTTTGAAACCGTTCTTTTCATAGAAATGCAGGGTCTTTTCATTGTTGTAAGCGTCAACGACAATAAAACGACACCCTGTTTTATTGTCGAAAGAGCGAAACCAACCTTTAAGAAAATCGAGAATCTGACTGCCAATATTATGACCTTTGCCTCGATATTCGGAAGAAACTCCCAAACGACCTATAAGAACAGCGGGATAATTCATTCCGCGTTTGGCATTAGTGATGCTGCGTTGCAGACGGTTTCGGGCAGAATTGGCTATAAACTGCGCTTTGACACTATCATTAGCCAAAGTAACCAGCCCTAAAATCTTCGATGGGTCAGCGGTGTTAATCCACGCATAAGTTTTCCCAAGCAATTCAGTTTCATAAAGAAAAGCGTCTTTTGAAAAGAATTCGTCGAGGTCACTGTCTTCGCATGAAAAAGGCGCACAATAAACCGCGAGGTCAGCCGTATAAGGCCGCATCACAGCATCTCGTTCAAGTATAAAACTATCCGGGTTCATTTCATCTTCTCCTTGGGAGGAAAAATGAACTCGCGCGATTTTCTTAAAAAATCAGCTATCTGCGCTTCACGTTCAGGGGAAAGGCGCGGCGTAGGCAGTTTGCCGTTGCGCTCAGCTTCCTCAACGAAAGCTCTTGCAGATTCACCTGTCAGCACAGGCGATGAGTTTATTGTCATTGCCATATCAGATTCTGTTTTAGACTACAAAGTTACAACATTATAACAAATTATACAAGAGCCTGACTGTTAAAGGCTCATGAACTGTTCAGCAAACATTCTTCCGCATTTCACTTTTTATTCGTATTTTCGCGGACAGAAAACATCAATTCAAGCGATATGGAGACTATTCGAGATAAAGAGTTCGGCGGCGAACGTCCGCTGTTTGCCAGTCATGGATTGCGGCTGGAAAACGTGACCATTCATGCCGGAGAATCCGCACTGAAGGAATGTAGCGACATTGAAGCCGTAGGTTGTCGTTTTGAAGGCAAATATCCATTTTGGCATGTCGATAGATTTCAAATCGACAAATGTCTGTTTACCGAGGGGGCACGCGCCGCTCTTTGGTACTCACGCAATCTGACAATGACTGATACGCTGGTAGAAGCGCCTAAGATGTTCCGTGAAATGGAGAATCTCGAATTGCGCAATGTCAGAATCCCGGATGCTGCCGAAACCATGTGGCACGTGTCCAACGTCAAGCTGCGCGATGTTGAAGTGGCCCACGCCGACTATCTGTTTATGCACAGCCGCGACATAGACATCGACCGTTATCGTCAGCAAGGCAACTACTCTTTCCAATATTGTCGCAATGTCACAATCCGCAATGCTGACATTGATTCAAAGGACGCATTCTGGAATACGGAAGATGTAACCGTTGTCGATTCCCGGCTGAACGGAGAATATCTCGGTTGGCATTCTCACCGCCTCCACCTCATAAACTGTCATATTTCAGGCACTCAACCGCTCTGCTACTGCCACGATCTTATATTGGAGAACTGCACGTTTGATGCCGATGCCGATCTTGCATTCGAGGAAAGCACCGTCAATGCCACGATCAATTCAATAGTGACAAGCGTCAAGAATCCGACATCAGGCTGCATATCGGCTCACGGCTATGGGGAAATTATCCTTGACCGCAATATCAAAGCTCCGGCCGACTGCATTATCGAGACACACAACTGATGACCGGACAGACCGCTGCTGCTACATCAACCACCGAACGTCTGCTGGCATTAATACGCGACGGACGTCCGATGAGCCTTAGGCAACAGCTAAGGCTCACCGCCTATCTGAGCGCACCGGCCATCATGGCGCAACTTTCGGCCATTGCCATGCAATACATTGATGCCTCAATGGTTGGCAGCCTTGGCGCGAATCCGTCAGCCGCCATCGGCCTGGTATCGACATCGACATGGCTTTTCTGGGGATTCTTAAGCGCGGCCGCAACCGGATTTTCCGTACAGGTTGCGCACGCCATAGGAGCGGGCGACATGACGAAAGCCCGCAGCATACTTCGCCAGTCGTTTATTGCATTGGCCATATTTAGCTTAATAATAGCGGCAATCGGAGCGGCAATCTCATCCGATCTGCCACGATGGTTGGGCGGGCAACCGGAAATCTGCGCCGATGCATCTCGCTATTTTCTCATTTTCTCACTGTTTTTGCCGGCATTGCAGATGAGTTTTCTGGGCGGCTCAATGCTCCGATGCGCCGGAAACATGAAGGTGCCCAGCATGCTCAATATTCTGATGTGTGTCCTTGATGTGATTCTCAACTTCTTTTTCATATTTCCGACAAGGCAAATAGCATTGGGAGCAATGACCATTACCGTTCCGGGAGCCGGAATGGGCGTTGAAGGCGCAGCATTGGCCACCGTTCTTGCCGAGTCTATCATAGCCTCCGTAATGATCTACTATCTGGTAGCCCGCTCACAGCTGCTTAACATAGTCCGGAATCACGGCAGTTTCCGCCTGCGGCTTCCGGTGATAAAAAAGGCTGCTCACATCGGCCTGCCTATGGCTTTTGAACATGGAGCGATATGCGGGGCTCAGATTCTTACAACCGTTATTGTCGCTCCGCTTGGAGTCATCGCCATTGCCGCCAACGCACTGGCAATAATCGCTGAAAGTCTGTGCTACATGCCTGGCTACGGTATTTCAGAAGCGGCAACCACACTGGCCGGACAGAGCGCCGGCGCAGGTCGGCATGATCTGACGCGCCGCTTCGGTGCAATCACCGTCAGCTCCGCAATGGCCGTCATGGGACTGCTTGGAGTTGTCATGTATATCTTTGCTCCGCAGATAATCGGAGTCATGAGCCCGGTTGAGGAGATACGCATCCTTGGAGCCGACATCCTGCGCATTGAAGCATGGGCTGAACCGATGTTTGCCGCATCGATCGTTGTCTATGGTTTCTTTGTCGGTCTTGGCCGTACAATTCTCCCCAGCATAATGAATCTCGTCAGCATCTGGTGTGTGCGCCTGACCCTGGCCGCATGGCTCGCTCCGCAGATGGGTCTGCGCGGCGTTTGGCTTGCAATGGCGATAGAACTGTGTTTCCGCGGTCTGATTTTCCTCGCACTTCTCATCCGTAACTCCGTCAAATCCCGCATCTCCCATTAAACTTTTTTATACACATTTGACCAATAAAAACCTCCAATGAACCCTGATTTCGACACCATCATCAACCGCCGTCATTCCGGCTCATATAAATGGGACACCGCCGATGATGACATCCTGCCCATGTGGGTTGCCGACATGGACTTCCGCACGGCTCCGGCAATCATTGACGCCCTGCGTCGCCGCGTGGATCACGGCATATTCGGCTACACCCATGTCAGCGATGACTATTATCAAGCTGTCATGCAATGGTTTCATCGCCGACACGGCTGGAAAATTGACCGTAAATGGTTCATCTACACATCCGGTGTTGTTCCTGCCATCTCTGCCATAATCAAAGCCATTGCGCAGCCGGGTGACAAGGTCATAACCCAAACCCCAGCCTACAACTGTTTCTTCTCATCCATCCGCAACAATCAATGCGAACTGGCGGAGAATCCGCTATTGTATGACCGCCGGACCGGACGCTATACCATCGACTTCGATGGGCTTGAACGGCTTGCTGCCGAACAGCGTGCCACAGTCATGATCCTATGCAATCCGCATAATCCGTCCGGACGCGTCTGGACTCGCGATGAACTTCTACGCATTGCTGATATCTGCCATCGCAACAACGTATTTGTCATAGCTGATGAAATCCATTGTGAACTGACCTATCCGTCATTCCGCTATACGCCTTATGGCTCTCTTCCCACAAAATACCATGCGAATTCGGCTGTCTGTATATCGCCCAGCAAAGCATTCAACATTGCCGGACTGCAGATAGCAAACATCATAGCATCTGATGACAACATTCGGCAGCGCATTGACCGGGCTATCAACATCAATGAAGTCTGTGATGTCAATCCATTCGGGGTTGTCGCAACAATAGCAGCCTATAACGAAAGTGAAACATGGCTCGACAGCCTATGCTCATATCTGCACGGCAACTACACGCTACTCTGCCAACGGTTCTCTGAGGAACTGCC
>CAYTLU010000037.1:0-3703 GCA_964438665.1 uncultured Bacteroides sp. | reverse complement strand
GAATCGACAGTCGGAAATTATGTTCATTTGGGACGAATTTGCATAGTGGCGCACAATTTAAAACACCACCTAATCTGCCACATGGCCCCAATGGCATAATTATCGGCCACGACATAATCGTTGGTAAGAATGTTACTATATTCCAACAGGTTACTATAGCGCACGGGGGGGGTATATTGGCGATAATGTGATGATTGGAGCAGGTGCCAAAGTACTCCCGGGTGTAAAAATTGGTCACGATTCTAAAATTGGAGCCAATGCGGTGGTAATTGAAAATGTACCGCCATATTCAACTGTCGTGTTACAGCGTCCACGTGTAATCAGCAACAGATAATTATTACAAGTTTTATAAATGAAAATCATTCGGACATCGACGGTGCCGGGGTCGCTGAATAACTTCTGCCGGGGGCTTTTAAAGGAGTTGCACGAACAGGAGGGCTACGAGGTCGTGGCTGTCAGCTCGCCGGGCGAGGCTCTCGACGAAGTTGAGCAACGCGAAGAAGTGCGCACCGTTGCCGTTGAGATGCAACGGCATATCTCGCCACTGAAAGACCTGCGGAGTCTGTGGCAGATGATAAAAGTATTCCGCCGGGAGCGTCCTACGATGGTGCATTCGATAACTCCCAAAGCCGGATTAGTCTGCATGATGGCTGCATGGGTGTGCCGTGTACCGGTGCGCGTCCATACGTTTACGGGGCTGGTTTTCCCTACCTCCACCGGACTGAAACGCCGCATCCTTATGGCAACTGACCGGCTGACATGCGCTTGCGCCACACACATCATTCCTGAAGGAGAGGGCGTGAAAAACGATTTACAGCAATACAAAATCACAAAAAAACCTTTAAGAGTTCTTGGCCACGGAAACATAAAAGGCATAGACCTCAAACGGTTTGACCCGGAGGATGCGGAAGTGGTCGAGGCTGCCAAACCGCTACGCCGTTCGGGTGTGTTTACGTTCATCTTTATCGGGCGTATTGTCCGCGACAAAGGGATTAATGAGTTGGTCGAGGCATTCGTACTGCTTTACCGAAAGCGACAAGACATCCGCCTCTTGCTCGTGGGAGAAATGGAACAAGACCTTGATCCGGTAAAGCCAGAAACGCTTGCTGAGATAAAATCAAATCCTGCTATCGAAGCTGTTGGGCGACAGAACGACGTTCGACCCTGGCTTGCTGCCGCAGATTGTATGGTGTTCCCGAGCTACCGTGAAGGCTTCCCCAACGTAGTCATCGAGGCCGGAGCTATGGGATTGCCGTCCATCGTCACCAACATCAACGGCTCGCGTGAAATCATCATCGAGGGTAAAAACGGGACAATAGTCCCTCCCAAAGATGTTGAAGCACTCTACAAAGCCATGAAGCGTATGGTTAAGGGTGATGAGTGGCGCAACTCGCTTGTTGCCAACGCTCGCCCACTCATCGCCTCGCGTTACGAGCAGTCATACGTCCGTCAGTGCCTAAAAGACTTCTACAAAGAAATACTCAAATACAAATGAAACTATACCGCAATTTTTTCAAACGTGCGATCGACATCGCGGTGTCGGGGTGTGCGCTGGTGGTGCTGGCAGTGCCGCTGGCGGCGGTGACCGTGTGGTTGCACTTCGCCAACAAGGGCGCAGGGGCGTTCTTCTTGCAGGAGCGACCGGGCAAGAATGCCAAAATCTTCCGCGTGGTCAAGTTCAAGACCATGACCGATGAGCGCGATGCTGACGGCAAGTTGCTTCCCGATGCGCAACGGCTTACCAAAGTGGGGCGGTTTGTGCGCTCCACCTCCATCGACGAGTTGCCGCAGCTTTGGAATGTATTCAAAGGCGATATGTCGCTCATCGGGCCGCGACCGTTGTTGCCCCGTTATTTGCCGTATTATACAACGCGTGAAAACACACGCCATAATGTACGTCCCGGTATTACAGGATTGGCACAAGTTCACGGTCGAAATTTACTTGACTGGAATACTAAATTAGAATTGGATGCCCAATATGTAGAGTCTGTGACATTGTTAAATGACATAAAAATATTGTTGTTGACTATATATAAAGTTATCCGTAGAGACGGTGTTGTCGCAGACAAAAAAGAACATTATCTTGATGTCGAACGTAAAAATATACAACAAAATGAATATTAGAAGTTTAGTGTTTTGGATTTCTGATTTTTTGAGGGGGGGGGAAATACGCTCTCATTATGAACAGTTGGAGGATTTTCAGCGTAATGGCTTAACCGAAAACTATGAACAACTGAGAACGATACTCAATTATGCCGTGAGCAATGTCGAATTTTATAAAAGATATGCCGGCTATAAGTCGCTGACAGATTTTCCGATAATTAATAAATCTGTAATCAAAGCAAACGAGAAATCATTTTTTTCTCCTGATTTCGATAAATCCAAGTTGTTCAAAGAATCCACATCAGGTTCTACCGGAACACCTATGATAATTTATCAAGATGCCGGAAAGCGTCGTCGTGCAACCGCAGACACAATATACTTTTCGGATTTTGCCGGCTATCATATTGGTTCGCGATTATACTACTCGCGAGTATGGAATCGTTTGAATCGAAAGAGTCGTGCAGCCTCGCTGATTCAAAACATTGTGATGTGGGATAGCGACCGGCTTGACGATGCTGACCTTCAAAGATTCATCGATACTCTTGAAAAAGACAGCAGTGAGAAATCCGTCCTGATTTTCGCTTCCACGCTTGCTGCATTGTACAGATATATGATGCAAAACAATGTTCGTACTACGGCGCGAGTAAAGTGTTTTATTACTATGTCAGAATCACTGCCTGAGAATGTGCGTACAGGCATTGCAGAATTGTTTAACACAGTTGTGGTTGCGAGATATTCCGACTGCGAATGTGGAATTATTGCCCAGCAGTGCCCGCACGAAAATGAATATCATATCAATTTTGCCAGCTTCCATATAGAGGTTCTGAAATTGGATTCTGATGAATCGGCTGACTACGGTGAAGCAGGTCGTATAGTCGTTACCGATTTGTATAATCGTTCTATGCCTTTGATTCGCTATGATACGGGTGATATCGGAGTATTGTCCCCTAAATCGAAGTGCGGTATATCAGGGCCAGTGTTTTCGCGTATCGATGGTCGTAGGATAGATTGTCTTTACTCTACTTCGGGGAAAATGTTGTCGCCATACATTGTAAATAACACAATGTGGAGATATGGTGAATTGAAACAATATCAGCTGATTCAGGAGGATGCAAATCGGTATGTAATGAAGCTCAATCTCGACTCTCTGCCATTCTTGAGAGAGGATGATATGCTGAATGATATTAAAGAATATTTAGGCGCTGACGCCAATATAGAAATTAAATACGTGGACGAAATCCCGCTTTTATCTTCAGGAAAGCGGAAGCAAGTTATATGCAACTATAAAAACAACTAGATAAATGAAAATTCTTGTCACAGGCGCGTGTGCCGTTTCAGCGCGCAGTGTATTGCGTTCATTGAAAATGAGCCCTATTTTCGGATCCGCCGAATTTATCGGTTGGGATATGTGTAATCTTCTATATGGCGTCTACGCAGGTGAGTTCGATAAAATATATAAGGTGCCGGCAGTCAGCGCTCCCGAGTATCGCAAAGTTGCGGAAAAGATCTTGTCGGAAGAAATGCCCGATGCCGTTATTGTTGTTCCGGAGGTCGAAGTTCTCTATTGGGCACAGAATCCTTTCCCCGTATCATATATAGT
>CAYTLU010000036.1:0-13262 GCA_964438665.1 uncultured Bacteroides sp. | reverse complement strand
CGGATAACGCCAGATGATGTGCGCCGCGTGGCATCCCGGCTGCTCAGACCCGAACGATCAGCCACACTTGTCTATCGTCCGCGTTGATTGCCGTCACAATTCGGCTCCGATGCCGAAAAGAGCGTAGTCGTAGATGATCGGGTCATCGGGGCGAATGGTCCGGAGCGTTTCGGTCAACTGTATTGCGGTTATTTTGTCGTTGGCTTTGCGTTCTATCAGCCCTAGATTGCGCGCCGTGTTGCCCACATGCACGTCAAGCGGGATATACAGT
Source organism: uncultured Bacteroides sp. (assembly GCA_964438665.1). GTDB lineage: Bacteria > Bacteroidota > Bacteroidia > Bacteroidales > Muribaculaceae > Paramuribaculum. The sequence continues at coordinate 12,991 of CAYTLU010000036.1, read as the reverse complement.
TGCGCCGGATCGATGGCATCCCACATACCCATATCGACAATTCCATCGCGGCGCACGAGCCATCGCAGAGCCATATTCACGCGTTTGAGGGCTGTTTTGTCGAGGTTGAGGGGCAGACAGCGGCTGTCGCGGCAGCCATTGTTGGCCTGACACAGCTCATCGTTGAGCAATTCCACAAGGCGCCATGACGGCAGCGGAGAATCGGCAATGCGGTGGTGATGTGCAAACTCATTGATAGAGCCGAAACGGGAATAGACGGCATGAAGTCCGCGCAGGAAGTGGCGCAGGTTGGCGGCGAAAAACGTGCGGTGGATGTTTCCGTCCGGAATCTCCTCATAGGCGCGGTCCATGACAAAGTTGTAAGGATCGTGCCCCATCAGGGCCAGCATGCGGTCGCAGTTGCGGCATATCATTTTGCGGTTTCCCCAGGCGATGGATGCGCAGAGCAGGGCGGCGATTTCGATGTCGGGCAGCGCGGAAAAACGGCGCGGGAACTGAACAGGGTCGAGACCGATAAAATCCGGATTGTTGATGCGCCGGGCTTCGGTGTCGAGCAGGATGCGTATGTCTGAAGGTATGATCATAATAAAAATAACACCGCGATGCGAAGCATCACAGTGTCGGCATATATGGAGTTTATGATTTGTAGCCCATAGGAGAATCGAACTCCTCTTTCAAGAATGAAAATCTTGCGTCCTAGCCGATAGACGAATGGGCCTCGAAAATGCTTTTTCAGCATGGCAGGTTAAAGATACCGGCTATGCTTGTGCATCGCGCTTCTTACGCTTCGAGCTTGTTGACGTAGCGTGCGAGCTTGCTCTTGAGGTTGGATGCTTTGTTCTTAGAAATGGTTCTCTTAGCAGCCAACTTGTCAAGCATTTTGGTTAGATTGACCAATGCGTTCTGAGCTTCGGCCTTATCGGTCATTTTGCGAAGTTTGCGCACGGCGTTGCGGGCGGTCTTTGCATAATAACGATTGTGAAGGCGGCGAGATGCAGTCTGACGGATTCTTTTAAGCGATGATTTATGGTTTGCCATTGCTTTAATTAGTCTTTTTTAAGTTTTCTTTTTATGATTTGTAGCCCATAGGAGAATCGAACTCCTCTTTCAAGAATGAAAATCTTGCGTCCTAGCCGATAGACGAATGGGCCATGCTGTCCGCGCAATAGTGCGCAAAAGCGAGTGCAAATATACGCACTATTTTTAAAATGCGCAAATAAAACGTTAAATTTTTGTTCTTGTGGTTTTAAAACTGGCAAAACGCGTAATTTTGCGTAACTATGAAACGTCAGCTCCACATGATCACATTGCGCACGGTGCGCCACACAGACAAGACCTCTATTCTGACGGCATATAGCCGCGAGATCGGGCGGGTGGCTTTTGCCGTGCCTGCCGGAAACGGTCGGGAGGCGTCGCGCCGTAGGGCGTTGCTGATGCCTTTGGGGTTGGTGGAGTGTGTGGCAGATATCAGGCCGGGCCGGGAGATTCACATAATGCATGATCTCAGGGCGGTGATGCCTCTTCACGGCTTGCGGTCAAATCCGGTGAAAAGCGCGATAGGCGTTTTTGTGGCGGAACTGTTGGGGCTGGTGCTGCGCGACGGGCCGCCGGACGAGCTGCTTTATGAGTATGTTTATAGGAATGTGGTGGTGCTTGATGCGCTTCCGGGCGTAGGAATAGCCAATTTTCATCTCTGTTTTCTTTATGGGCTGGGCCGATTCCTCGGCATAGAGCCTGATGTTGCCGGCTATCGTGAGGGGATGGTATTTGACATGATCGATGGTTGTTTCCGAATGACGCCGCCTCTCCATCGGCATTTCCTGGACAGCACGGCATCGCGTGCGGTTGTCGCGCTCAGCCGCATGACGCTTGAAAATATGCACGTGTTCAAGATGTCGCGCCAACAACGCAATGACCTTCTCAACGGAGTCCTTGAATATTATTCGCTCCACTATACGGCATTGAACGGTCTGCGCTCACTGGATGTGCTGCGCGAACTGTTTTGAGTTCAGATATGCTCCAGAATATAACGCGCTACCGCATCGTCATTATTGCTGCCTATCACAATGTCGGCAATCTCCTTTACTTGTGGCAATGCGTTTTCAACCGCTACGGCGGTATCTGCAATCTTCATCATCGGAATGTCGTTGAGATTGTCGCCGAATACGGTCATGTGGTCGGCTTCTGTCAGTTCTTTCAGTCGTCTGACGGCAGAAGCCTTGTTGACATCCGGCGCGAATATCTCGATGTAGGCGATGCGGCTATTGAAAATGTCGGGATAGCTTGACACGGAGCATAGCTTGCTTTGACGCAATTCATCGGCAAGACTATAGACCAGGTCTGTCGTGCCGAGTGAGAATATCAGTATGGTGTCGGGGTAGATCGGAAGTTCCTTTTCATGTTCCCAAGGGAGGATATGGATGCGTTTGAGTCTCAGATTGCAGCGTTCGTTGATGAAATTCTGCTCTTTGAGGTTGGGTTGCCCATGAAAATATGTGTGGATGATTCCTGACGGTTGGATTGTGTAAGTAAAAGGATTCAGACCGTGGTTGAGGCAAGTGGCGTTGATTCGGGCTACGCTGTCGGGGTCTATGAATTGCGGGCTGATAAATGAGTGCGATGTGCGGTCCCATAATGCCGCACCGGTCATGACAACGGCGGGCGGCGTGGTGACAGTGTTTTGGAGCAATGGTTCGACCGTGGCGGGAGTGCGTGCGGTTGCGATGCTGATCAATGCACCTTTGTGGCTTAGATCGGATATGATTCCGGCAGAACGCTGCGATACGCGGCTGTTGCTGTTGAGCAGCGTTCCGTCAAGATCGGTTATGAACAGATGTTTCATCTTCCAGAAGCGGCAAATGGATTTGGAATGTGGTGCCAACGCCGGGTTCGGAGTCGCTGACTGCGATCTGGCCGCCATGATATTGGCGGATGATGCGCTGGGCAAGCGTCAGCCCCAATCCCCATCCTCTTTTTTTTGTGGTGAATCCCGGTTGGAAAATCTCTTTACGCATTTTGCGGGTCATTCCTTTTCCGGTGTCGGTCACTTCGATAATCGCATCGTTGCGTTCGCCTCGCATGCTGATGGTGATTGAGCCGCTTCCTTCCATTGCATCGACTGCATTTTTAATCAGATTTTCCATAACCCACTCTATCAGCGGCTCTGACATGGCCACAGGCAACGGATTTTCGGTTCGGTTCACGGTCAGGGTGATGCGCGAAGAAATTCGCGAACGCATATAGGAGGCGGCGCGGTCAATGACGTCGTTGAGATCGGCCCGCTCTATCTGCGGTTGAGAACCGATCTTGGAGAATCGGGATGCGATGGTGGAGAGGCGTTGGACATCTTTGCTCATTTCTTCAACCATCATCGGGTCCGAATCGGATTCGCGCATCAGCTCAATCCATGCCATGAGTGATGATATGGGCGTCCCGAGTTGGTGGGCAGTCTCTTTCGACAGACCAACCCACACTTTGTTTTGTTCGGCGCGTTTTGAGGATGTCACGGCAAAATAAACGACCATTACAAATGCGGCCATCACAACCAGCTGTATGTAGGGATACCAGCTCAGCTGATGAAGCAGGCGTGAATCATCGTAGAACAGTCGTTGCGTCTCGCCGGGAGCGATTTCGATTGTGATTTCATTGTCGCCTCCACGCATCTGCTCATATTTTTTTCGGAGAAATGCCATGTTGACCGGGTCGAAAATATCGCTTTCGGCAACCGGCAGGTCGAAATTACGCTGCTGTATGATGCTGTCCGATTGGTTTACAAGCAGAACCGGGATATTGTCGTTGGCTTCGATGATGCTAAGCAGGAAATCCATGTTTGAGTCGGATATCGCGCTGTCAGATGTGCCGATGGTTGCAATTTCTTTGGTGGCATCGGCCCATATCTGCATGCGCGCGCGCTCCTGTGTCGCCAAATCGTGTACTATCGAATTGGATATATACAGAAACACTGCCACCGCCACTACTGATGCCAGCAGGAATATAAATCGTCCATATTTGCGGAATTTGCTTGTGCTCACAATCTTTTAACGCCGGATGGATGTCAGGTATTGTATGGTTGCCGTGTGATGTGATGTAAAAGTTTTGTTGCTTATTTGCGTATGACTTCCGACAGGAAATCGGCTATGTCATTCAGCACCTGAGGGGATATGGTCTGGGTTATGGAACCGTAGGACATAGAAGCTTGCTTGGATGGAGCTTCCTGAAACAGATGGTTGAGCCCCTGGTATGTTTTGATTGTGGCTGAAGGAACAGCTTTTTGAATCGCCGACAGGTTTTGTCCGGCATCAATCTGGGCGTCCCATGTCCCGCCAAGAGCCAGCATGGGGCATTTGATGCGTGGGAGGTATTTGCCGGGATCCAGGCGGACAAAGGCAACATACCAAGGCGAGGCCATTGCATCTATTGTTGCCCGGCGAGCTTCAGTATCGGGCCGGGAGGCTGACATGGCGTCATCGAGTCTGTCGGGAAGCGGATCTGTTGCGGATTCATCGGCAATGATAGCAAACGTTTCTCTGACAGATTCCTTGATCTCGTCAGGCATTTCCCTGCCGCTTAGTTCGTAGATCATTTCGTTTTGGCGAACCATGACATCCTCGCCTTTGACGGCAGCCCCTGCAAGCGAGATGATAAAATCGATGCTGTCGGGATGTTCGGCGGCATTTATCATTGCTATCGTGCCGCCCTCGCTGTGTCCGAGAAGCCCTACCGGTTTCCCCGGGAAGCGATTGCGCAGATATTTGACGGCCGACATGGCATCGGAAGCAAAGTCAATGGTCGTGTCATCGGGCGATCCGGCTGATGATCCGCCGACACCGCGATCGTCATAGCGCAGAACCGCCCATCCGCAGCGCGTCAGAAAATCGGCTATGACAGCAAACGTTTTGTGGCCCATAATCTCCTCATCGCGGTTTTGCGCTCCTGAGCCGGAGACGAGTGCGACAGCACCTTGCGTATTCAACCAAGGGGAGGTCAGCGTGCCTGTCATGGTCAACGAGCCTGATGGGAAGGTGATTTCTGCGGAATTATAGTGGAACGGCTCTTTTGGAGTCTGAGGCCGATAGAGACGTGCATCTGCCGCCGAGGCGGGATGCAGTGTCATGCCGAACGGCCGTCCTTGTGTGAAAGTCCTTTTGATTTGCGGTCGGGTGCCGGATATCATCGTTCCGCAGAACGATGCCGACAGAGTCGCAATTTCAAGTGTCAATGTGTCTCCGGCAACTTTGACGGTTGACAGCGGTATAGAATCGGATGTCTGTGCGGGGCTGAACAGGTGGCCGGCAAGTTTCCCATCCGGGTTTTCGGAAATATTGAACACGATCGGCAATGACAGGACTTCTCCTTGCCACCATCCGGCGAATGGCGAGGCGGCAAATGCTGACAGAGATACAGCTGCGGTTATCAGGATTGAAAATAGTCGTAGCATGTGGATGTGGTGTGAGGCGGATTATTTTTCGAGGTCGGCGAGAATTGCGCGGAGCTCTTCATCTGTTGCGGTCAGACGAGAGCGACATTCTTTTAGCAACTCGGTGGCTCTGCGGGTATAGACGGTCAGTTTGTCAATGTCGCATGAGTCGGACTGCATTGTGCGCAGTATGGCTTCAAGTTCGCCGACGGCCTGATTGTAGGTCAGTTCTTTTATCGGTTTGAATTGCAGTGTCTGTTCCATGACGGTTTATTTTGAGATGTGTTGGACTGTTGAGGTGAATTGTCCGGAAGCGACAGTGGTGGTGACAGTGTCGCCTGGTTTGAGTTCGGAAGCCGAACGGACAGCAACCCCATTGATGACTGTAATGGAGTAGCCGCGTGAAAGCGTGGCGGCCGGAGAGAGAGCCTCGATCAGAGATTGGCGGCTGTCAAGACGGTCCTTTGCTCTATTGATGAGAGTGACGGCGGCTGTTGCGATAGCCTGTCCGGACGCTTTTAGCCGCGCCATTTCCGGCGTTATCCGGCGCGCACCGGTCTCGGCGAGCATCATTGTTGCATGCTGCAGGGAGGATTTGGCGCGTTGCAAGGCTGTTTGAGGGGCTGTTGACAGCGCGCTGTCAAGATAGGCCAGATGAGTCTTTGCTCCGCTGATGATGTCGGATGATTGCATCATGATGTCTGCCCCGATACGGCGAATGCGTTCCAGAGCCGCTTCGCCGTGAGAGATCAGCCATTCGGCAGCTGCTGTCGGAGTCTTTACCCGCATATTGGCTACGAAGTCAAGGACTGTTATGTCGCGTTCGTGTCCGATCCCGATTATTACCGGAAGCGGAAACTGTGCGATATTGTTGGCCAGGGAATAGTCATCGAAAGCAAGCAGGTCGCTGGTGGCGCCGCCTCCGCGGATAATCACCACGCAATCATAATTGTCAAGATTTGCGGCAATCTCGTCCAGCGCGTTGATCACCATCGGCGCGGTCCGGTCGCCCTGCATTTTTGCAGTGAAAAGGCGTGTGGTGAAATGCAGGTGGGATGAGTTGTTGTAGAGTTGGTTGATGAAGTCGCCGTAGCCGGCAGCTCCGGGTGCGGATATGACAGCTATGCGCAATGCCACATCCGGCCAATCGAGACTGCGGTTCAAGTCTATTACGCCCTCTGCTGTCAATCGCTCTATGATCTCCCGGCGGCGGCGTTCGGCCTCGCCCATTGTAAAGGAGGGGTCGATGTCGCTGATCACGAATGACATGCCATAGGCCGGATGATAGTTGACCGATCCGCACACCAGCACTTTCAATCCGCTTTTAAGCCATTGTCCGGTCGATGCCTGAAATTCGGCGTTGAGGCGTGGGAATGTGCTTGCCCATATCACAGCACGCATACGCGCATTGATTGCTCCTGTCTGCTCATCTTTATCCATCAGCTCCATGTAGCAGTGGCCGTGGTTGACGCGCAGATCCGACAGTTCGGCTCTGACCCATACGCTTTGCAGCCGTGGCGTTGAGAGAGTGGCAGCTACAATGCGGTTAAGCTGTGTCAGTGAGAGACTTTCCCTCATTTTGCCGGTTGGAATTTCTTGCCGTTCCAACGATAAGTCAGCTGTTTTTTAAGATATGGGCTGACAATTTTATACACATCGTCTGAGATGAATGATGCGCTGTTGTTTGTCAGCGTCAGGATTCGTGTGGCCGGGTCGTAGCTGTAGGCCACAAGCATGAACGGCACCATTGCTTCAACTTCACTCTCTTTTTTCTTCCCTTCATCGGTCAGCCAGTCTTTGATTTCGGGCTCTTTGAATGTTTTTTCTGTCAGATCCTGCGACCAGTCAAATGTAAAGACATTCATTTTGCTGTCCGAAGCCGGGGTCTCCACGGTTGAAATGAAGGCGACAAGCGTTTCATTTCCGTAGGGAAGGGCAGCAAGCTGTGCCTTGGATGCCGATGATACGGTGAGAAGAATCGATTCATCGGTCATGGCTTCAATCCGGGAATTGCCGCCAAGTTCGTTTTTTGACGGCGTATCCATCCCGCTGTTGAAATAGTCGAGCATGTCAAGACGCGTGTTCTTGTCAAGAAGCGGGAGCAAACTCGAAGGCGCGGTCTTGAATGCGTCAGCCACGGGTTGCGCGGCATTGGCGAGTTGCGCGGCCGTCATGGTGGCGGCAATGGCGGCTATTGAGAAAAACAGTCTGCGGAGAATCATAATATTTGTGTCATCCTTGTTTTAGTCTTTCCGTGGGATGCAAGGGTGATATGCAAAGTTAGCGTTTTTTTGTTTTTCGAGCCGATTTTTTTGTGCCTCCGCGCGATTTTTTCAGAAAATATTCATAGACAGTTTCTTCCGGCCGCTCTTTTGACGCCGCCTTGCGGCTTTTTCTTGCGGAAGCCTTGGAGTAGTCTTTCTGTTTGTCGGCGATCTCGCAATGAATGTGCTTGCCCATCCAGTCAGCGCCCATCAGACCTTCCACCACGCGTCGGCCATCGGCCTTGTTGACATCAAACAGTGAGTAGCCTGACAGCAGGTCTATCCGCCCTACATCAACGCGCTTGCCATTGATTGTGTGGTTGAGCAGATCGATAAGGGTTCCGGCATAGAAACCATCGCTTTTTCCAAGGTTGATATAGATGCGTTCCATGCCGTTTTCGGCTGTGCGCCGGTCTTTTTCTGAATCATTGGCGGGTTTGCGCCGCTCTTTCTTTTCTTTCTTGGGCTTTTCTTCAATGTAGTCGATGTTAGGCGCATCGCGGTAGTATTCAAGCAACCGGTTGAATTCGAGAGCGACCACACGCTTCAACAGGTCCTCTCCGGAAAGCCAGCTGAGCTTGCGGCTGACCCCGGGGAGATATTGCTCTATTTCTTCTTCCGGCACTTTCACTTTTTCAATCCTGTCAGCAAGGTTGTACAGTTGCTTTTCAATAATGTGTTTCGTTGTCGGAACTTCATTGCGCTCAAATTTCTTGCCGATTTTTTTCTCTATGTCGCGCAGCTTCCCTTTCTCGCGGGAGTGGATAATGGCAATGGAAATGCCTGTCTTGCCGGCGCGCCCCGTTCGCCCCGAACGGTGGGTATAGACAGCCGGATCATCGGGCAGCCCGTAGTTTATTACGTGGGTCAGGTCATCGACATCAAGCCCTCGGGCTGCGACATCGGTGGCTACGAGCAGGCGTATGACGCGGTCACGGAATTTGCGCATGACAATGTCGCGTTGCTGCTGCGACAGATCTCCATGCAGCGCCTCGGCATTATATCCGTCGCCGATGAGTTTGTCGGCCACTTCTTGTGTGTCGCGCCGCGTGCGGCAGAAGATGATGCCGTAGATGTTGGGGTTGTCATCGGCTATGCGTTTCAGAGCGAGGTATTTGTCGCGTGCATTCACCATATAGTAGATGTGGCGCACGTTTGCCGCTCCCTCATTTCGTTTGCCTACAACGAATTCAACCGGCTCATTCATGTATTTTTTCGCGATTTTCGCGATTTCATCGGGCATGGTGGCTGAAAAAAGAAGCATCTTGCGCTTTTCGGGCACATGCGCCAGGATTTCATCGATGGAGTCAAGGAATCCCATGTTGAGCATCTCATCGGCTTCATCGAGAATCACGGTGTGGACATCATCCAGCTTCACGACACGGCGTTTGATCAAATCGATCAGTCGGCCCGGGGTGGCCACTATTGTCTGCACTCCGGCCCGCAGAGCCCTGATCTGGCTTTCGATGCTTGATCCTCCATAGACCGGCAATACTTTTATTGCCGGCATGTATTTGGAATAGTCTGCCAGATCGCTGCCTATTTGCAGGCACAGTTCGCGAGTAGGGGATAGGATGAGTGCTTGCGGTGTTCGCAGGGCGGCGTCGATGCGCTGTAGTAATGGCACTCCGAAAGCGGCCGTTTTCCCGGTTCCTGTCTGGGCGAGGGCCACCACGTCGCCATCTTCGTTTAGGAGATGAGGGATTACTTTTTCTTGAATGGGCATCGGCGATTCAAAACCGAGCTCTTCTATTGCGCGTCGAAGGTCGTCCCTCACGCCTAATTCTTCAAATGTCATGTTTGTTCTTTATTTATGAAGCCACAAAGATACAATAATATACCGGTATATTGGTGTATCTTGGATTAAATAACAGATTTTTCACCGGTTTCGCATATATATGGTAGGGGCTAGGCATGCCTAGCCCTTACCAAATGGGTGTTATTGAGGGTGTTGGGCGTTATTGAGGGTGGTTGGGAGACGGATAGGTGGCGGCGAGTTTTTTTCTGATGGTGTTTTTCGCTCTATTGTCTAACGTGCGGACCACCTCACAACTCACCCCCATCATATCCGCCGTTTCCTTCACGGAATAGTCTGACCGGCGCAGCTTGTAGATGTTACGGCTGAGCTCCGGTATGGCGAGAAGAATCTCATCGACAGCGGCAAAAATCACCTCCTCGGTCAGCGCCGACTCCGGACTGATGCAATCCGCCTCAATCTGAAAAGCCTCGGGCGAGTCATCCATCGGGGTGAACAGCAGGCTGTCGCGCCGCTTCCACATCCGACTCACCTTATGCCGGATGATCGAAGTGAAAAAAGCTTTGACACTTGTGATTTCAGTCATGCCGCTCCTCGACCTCCAAATCGCCTCCCATATATCCTGCGAGAGATTCATGGCCTCCTCCCTGTCCTTTATAAGCCATTTCAGCTGCCTGTAGATCCAAAGGCTATGGCGAGAATAGAATTCCATGAACGCATTCTCATCGCTCGTAGATATAGCTTTTATTAGCTCACAATCAGACAGTTCGGCATATTTCATGTCAACGCTTAATTTCGAGTAGCAAAGTTGCGAAAGAAATGTTACATTTTAATTTCAGGAATATTGTTTTTTTGTTGCATAAAAAGTCTGGCCGGAGGGTCGGGGCTGCCGGCCAAATAGCATTAATCATCAGATATCAGACATTTAAAGGGCCGGAGGGTTATATTTCACAATTTGTTAATGAAATTTCGGTTTATAAATCGCGTTTTCGAGACACTATGGTTATGGAGGGCATTTGAAGCAGGCCGGTGAAAGATTTGCGCAAAAACGGATGCCTGATGATAAACAGAAAAAAATACACAGTTTTAATATATACTAAAAAATAATGAAGAACCCATTTTGGCGGAAAAAACGTCAAGCAACGGAAAGGCAGTTCAGTGACGAGGAAAGAAACGAAGCCCTCGATCGCATGGACCACCTTTTTGACCGCTACATGTCGGGAGAGGCAACAAAGGATGAGCGGGAGCTGACCGAGAAATCCGCTGAAATATTTTTGAAGAGCCTTGAAAATGGCGAATGCCCCCAAGTGACTGATGAGGAACGAGAGGAACTGATGACCACCCAACGCGAAAAGCTTGCAAGAAGGTTAGGCTTCGGAATGTCTGTGCCGAAGGGAGGAAATATAGTGTTGCGCGTCATCAAGCATATCTCAGTAGCGGCAATGGTGGCGTTGGTCGTCGGAGCGGGCGTAAATTTCATTTCCAACCAGAGCCGGAAGAACGCGATCAAACAGACAGTGGCGGAGGCAAAGGCAGAGACGCAGACGCAGACGGTTTACAACACCGCCGAAGCAGTCCGGGAGGTGACTATGGAAGACGGAACGGTCGTTTCGCTCAATGCGCAGACCAGCTTCAGATATGACCGGGCCACATTCAACAAGAAAGACCGCCGGGTGGTGATGACCGAGGGGGAAGCCTTCTTTGACGTGGCCAAGGATGCGCGGAAGAAATATATGATCGATGTAGGTCCCTACCTGATAGAAGTGGTGGGCACGAGTTTCAACGTGAGCCGCTACAGCACGCTCAACAGATGCGTGGTGTCGGTGGTGAGCGGCACGGTGAGGGTGTTCAGAAAAGATGGAGACACCACCAATGAATTGGCCGTGGTGACCAAAAACAGGGAAATCTCGCTCGACCTGAGCGATGGCGGCGGCGACTACAAGATCGGCAGGAAAGACTGCGCGGAGGTGGCCGGTTGGCGCGAAGGCCGGTTGGTGCTGAATGACGCCGATGCCAATGAGCTAAAGTTCAGGATAGAACAGAAATATAAGGTGACGGTGGATTTGTCGAAATGTATGCTTCGCGACAATGAGATGAGGCTGCGGGCATCGTTTGACAAGGACGCCACATTGGAAGAGGTGATGGAAAGCCTGAAATTGCTTTACCATCTCGATTATGGAATAGACGGCAAGCGCGTGACATTGTCGAACCCCAAAAATTGACAGGCTTATTTTTTTGACAATCAGATTCTTGCTTCGGCAAGGAGAGGGGACGCCTTGTCCCTGCCGGAGCGGGAATTGAGATTGTAAAAGATTGACAACTTGATAATTATGATGTTTTTTTAATAAAAAAGAGATGAATTTTTTAAACAGGACAAAGAGGAAAAGATTGCTACAGGCAGCGGTGTTTGCCGCCATGCTCCTACACGCAACCGGCGTGTGGGCACAATCTTTGCGGGGCAAGTATCCGCAAGAGAAACTGATTGACCGCATTGAGCGTATCAAGAAAGAGACAGACGTGAACATAGTGTGTGACGTGTCGCAGCTGAAAGACACTAAAGCCCCGAAAGTCGAGGCCAACGGCATCAGCGTGGAAGAGGCATTGCGCCTTTCGGTGGCCGGCACTGACTTCACGGTTGAAAAAGTGGGGTCGTCACTCACCATCCGTCCCAAGACAAAGGAAGAGCTGTCGCAGGGTCAGCGTAAAGGTGGCGGCAAGCTGAGCGGCACGGTGCTTGACGAGGATGGCATGCCCATTCCGGGCGCATTGGTTGCGGTGGAAGGCACCTCAAACGGAGTGACCACCGACCTGAAAGGCAAATTCACGCTGAAAGATCTGCCCTCCGGCACATTCGCGGTGGAGGTGAGCTGCGTGTCCTACTCCAAGATGCGCATCAGCGACATCACGGTGCGCGCCGGACAGACCAAACCGCTTGACGTGGTTCTGCAGGACGACACCAAAATGCTTCAGGAGGTGGTTGTGACCGCCTCTTACAGCGATGCGAGTGCCAACGGTCTGTATGCCAAGCAGAAAGCGATGACGGCGATTAGCGATGGATTGAGTGCCGAACTCATCAAAAAGACCTCCGACAACAATGTTGCGCAGGTCTTAAAGCGTGTTTCCGGCGTAACGATCGACAACGGCAAATATGTCACCGTGCGCGGTATGGGCGAACGCTATAATAATGTGCAGCTCAACGGCAGCACCCTTCCCTCCACGGAGCCGAACCGCCGCAACTTCTCGTTCGACATCATCCCTACGGCATTGATCGACAACGTAACGATTGCCAAGACCTTTACCCCCGATATGCCGGGCGAGTTCACGGGGGGATTGGTGCAGGTGAACACGCTTTCCGTACCGGAAAAGTCTTTGGTATCCGTAAGTGTCGGCACAGGCTTCAATACCAACTCCACAGGCAAGGAATTTAAGAGCAATACACGATATAAGAGCGACTACCTCTTTGGCAACAGCCGTGATTGGTATGGTAAGGATTGGAGTTTGGATAGATATTTCGATATATACAATAATCATAGAGACGAGTCAAAGAACCTGACT
>CAYTLU010000035.1:0-2221 GCA_964438665.1 uncultured Bacteroides sp. | reverse complement strand
GGCTGGATTTTGGGATTTTGGGACGGGTATTTGGGATATGGTCTTTGTTTATAGATTTGGTCGTTTTGTCCGGATTATCCAAATAAAACATCATAATCATCGAAAAATTATATGCTCTTGGATGTTTTTTTACGACAAAATGACAAAATAGCAAATAAAATACATATCTTTGTATTCGGTTTTGGACCCTCATTACGCAAATAACAACATAGGATATAAAGATTAACAATACTAAACTTAAAATTTGAACCGTTATGAAGAAGATTTTCACAATGGCAGTTGCGGCTACAATGCTGCTCTCATCATGCGGAACTACCAAGCAGGCTACTTTGGCTCCCGCGGTTGAATCGTCAAGAAAAACAGTCACCAATCTTGAAGGTCAGAAAGTAACAGCGGAGACCGTTAAACTTTCGGGTATCGAGATGGTCGACGCACTCAATGAGGACGGCACCGATATGATCAAGCGTCCTTACAAGTGGTTCGCAGGTATCGGCAAAGCTGATAACAAGCAAGTCGCTATTGAATTGGCACAGCGTGAGGCTTACGCTACCATCTCGCGCGTTTTGAACAATGCGGTTCTCGACGAATCCGAGCGTGGAAACGTTGCCAACAACGGCCGTGTACAGCAGGCGCTTACCTCCCACTGGAAGCAGGTGAGTGCAAGTGTGGAGAAGGCTTGCGAGCCGTTCGGAAACACCACCATCGAATATAACCCGAGCAACCGGATGTACGAAGCAACCGCCAAAGTCGGCATTCGCGGCGACCGGTTCAATCAGCTGCTTAATTCGGCCGGTGATTTCAAGCCGTCAGACCTTACGGGCGAAGAGTTGGATCAGTTTATCACGACCAACAAATCCATCATGGAGGCTGCTCGCGGCAAATAAACCCAATATAATCTGAAAATGAAACGAATAGGCGCCTTACTGCTCCTGTTGTTGACATTCCTGCGCGTCAATGCGCAGGAATGTCCGCCGGAGTGGGTTGAGTACACGTACGGCGGATATTTCTACGATATTCAGAGTGGTAACAACAATAAAGAGCTTTCGGAAACCGATTTCAAAAATTATTTGCTGAACATCGCGCGAACCAATCTTGCCAAACAGATACAGGTCAGTGTACAGGATGTTGCCAAATTGGACAAAGTGTCGTCAGACGGTCGCACGGCTATAAACTACGCCTCCAGCACGACTTTCTCGACCGATGTCGACATGAAACTCGTCGAGACAAAGACGCTTTACAATCCCGCCTCGTGTGTGGGCTATGCCATCGCGTACATCGACCGTGACGCTGCGCACAATTACTACAAAAACGAACTGACGCTTGTTCACAACAAGGTGAACAACGCTGTCGTTTTGGCTGACAGTTTCGTCTCAGCCGGATTTAAGGGCAAGGCGCAGACCGAATTGGAGGCATCGCTCAAAAATTTCAATTCGGTCGATGAATTGCTCTTCTGGATGAATATTTTCGGTGCATCGCAAGCGGAATTGACCGAGTGGCAGCAGCGTTTTAATTCAACAGAGCTGGAGATCAAGCGCAAACTGGCCGACCTCAAACACGGGACAGTTATTTACTTGTCGTGCAACGCCAATATTTTTGGAAAGCCGTATCCCACACTGCAAAACGAAGTGAAAGGTGTTCTTGCTGCCGATGGTTGCAGTTTTTCGAGTAGCCCGAAAGACGCAGACTGGGTGATCGTCATCACCTGTACAGCAAGAGAATATTCGACGGTTAAGATAGGAAATACCCTCTCCTATTTTTCGTACGTCAATGCGCAGATCTCAATCGACAAGGTCCTTACATCGCAGAGAATCTATGAAGACGAATTATCTGCGAAGGGAGGCCACATACTCGGCTATCCGGAAGCGGCCCGAGCCGGCTGTAAGGAGCTAAAAGAGAAAATTGGTAAAATTATTAAAGAAAATATCGCACAATGAAAAAGATTTACTTGATGTTGCTGGCTGCAATAATCGCTATGCCGGTTTTTGCCGGTGAAAAATTGCGCGTGGCCGTTTTCGACCCTACTTCCAGCGGAACAGCGATCGACGAAGGCACGAAAGTGGCGATTCGTGAAATCATCAGTTCTACCATCGTCAATGCCGGCAACTACGATATTGTCGAACGTTCGTTGCTCGAAAAGGTGATGGAGGAGCAATCTTTCTCCAATTCCGGAGCGGTCGATGACAATGATGCCACCGAGATCGGCAAATTGGCCGGCGCGAAT
>CAYTLU010000034.1:0-5865 GCA_964438665.1 uncultured Bacteroides sp. | reverse complement strand
CAAGTCAGGACCATAGACACGTGTCAGCTTCACAAAGTTGCTGATGGAAGCCATTTCACTGCCATTGCGTACCTTGATTTGGTCAAGAGTCTCAGGCGATACACGCGCTTCCGGATTGGCTTGCATCATGACACGATATATCTTGCCGAAGCGGTTGAAGTTCGACACATACATACCGCCATAGTAGCCCTGCAGGGTCGAGAGTATCGACTGCGGAGAGATTCCGGCCTGTTTTGCCTTGGCAGCATCTATATCAACCAGATATTGTGGGAACGACGGATTAAACGTCGTGTAAGCCATTTGGATTTCCGGCTGTTGCATCAGCTGGCCAAGGAAGCTTTGGACAACGGTGAAGAACTGGTTGATATCGCCGCCGGTCTTGTCCTGCATCTTCAACTCAAAACCATTCGTTGCCGAATAGCCGGTAATCATAGGCGGAGCGAAAATCATGCATCGTCCATCTTTCACATACTTGCCCGTCAATCCGTAAAGTTGCTGTATGACTGCATCAGAGCTCTGGCTGGCATCGCGTTCTGACCAATCTTTCAGTTTGACGATGAATGCGCCGTAAGTCGCTCCCTGACCGGCAAGGAAACTGTAACCGAGAATCTTGTTGCAGTATGCAACAGCCGGCAACTGACGTATAAGCCCATCGACCTGTTTCATCACATCGTCAGTACGTTCCTGAGATGTGCCCGGGGGCATATCGACCATGACAAACACTATTCCGGTGTCCTCATTAGGCACAAGTGCGGTCGGCGTACGACCCATCAGCCACACAAGAATCACAATCGAAGCGCCTACAATGGCAAAAGATGTGACTTTATGATTAACAAAGAATTTTGTTCCTGACTTATAAAGTTTGAGCAGACGATTGTAGCCTTTCTCAAAACCTTCATGGAAGCGTTTGCTGAACACGCCGATCAAAGCTATCACCGCGCAGACGCAAGAGATGGCCAGATGCAACATATTTCCATCACTGTACCAGCCAAGCACCATGAAAGTGACAGCAGCCACAACGAAAAGGAATGTAACCACCGGTGGCATTGACAGACGTCCCTTATACTGTTTTTTCACAGCTGCTGCAGCTTCCGAATACGCCTCTCCGAGACGCTCTTTCAACGGCACATCTTGTCCATCTTCCGTTTTATGCGGTTTCAGGAACACAGCACAAAGCGCAGGCGACAGAGTCAATGCATTGACTGCCGAGAAGCCGATTGCAATGGCCATTGTCAGACCGAACTGCTGATAGAACACGCCTGAAGTTCCCGGCATGAACGATACGGGGATAAACACAAGCATCATGACAAGCGTAATCGAGATGATTGCGCCGCCGATCTCACTCATTGCATCAATCGAGGCCTTACGTGCGCTCTTATAGCCAACATCGAGCTTGGCATGCACAGCCTCGACCACAACAATCGCATCATCGACCACAATCGCAATCGCAAGGACGAGAGCGGAAAGAGTAATAAGGTTGATGGAGAACCCGATAAGGCTGAGCACGAAGAATGTGCCCACCAAAGCAACAGGAATTGCGATTGCGGGAATGATTGTTGAGCGGAAATCCTGAAGGAAGATATAAACCACGATGAACACGAGCAAGAACGCCTCGATAAGAGTCTGCACCACATGGTGGATCGAAGCATATAGGAAGTCGTTATTGTTCATCGGGATCGAGAAGTGGAGACCTTCGGGAAGTTCTTTCTCCATTATCTTAACCTGCGCGAGACAGTCCTCGATAATCTGGGTTGCATTTGAGCCTGCGGTCTGGAACACGATGGCCATTGTCGATGGCATGCCGTTCATAGAGTTGCCAAAACCGTAAGAAACCCTGCCGAGTTCAATCTCGGCCACGTCCTTCAGGTAAAGCACCTCTCCATTGCCGGTGGCACGTATAACAATATCTCCGAATTGATCGGGTGTTGACAGACGTCCCTTATATTTCATTGTGTATTGGAACGACTGCTTGCCCTGTTCGCCAAACGCGCCCGGAGCCGCTTCTATATTCTGTTCGGCCAATGCCGCGGTCACATCTTCCGGCATCAGATGATACTGAGCCATCACCTCCGGCTTAAGCCATATACGCATTGAATAATCAGCTCCGAAACTCATCACGTCGCCCACACCGTTAACACGCTGCAGGACCGGGATGACATTGATTTTCATATAGTTGTCGATAAACTCAGACGAATATTCATCCGGTTTGTCGGTGTAGAGGGCAACGCCGAGAAGCATTGAAGTCTGACGTTTCTGAGTCAGCACACCCACTTTCGTAACTTCGGCCGGGAGAAGGTTTTGAGCCTTTGCAACACGGTTCTGCACGTCAACGGCAGCCATGTCAGGGTCAAAACCCTGTTTAAAATAGACATTGATGGTTGCCGAACCGGTGTTTGTTGCGGTCGATTCCATGTATGTCATACCTTCAGCGCCGTTAATCGACTCCTCAAGCGGAGCAATCACGGAGTTGAGCACCGCCTGGGCATTCGCGCCCTGATATGTCGTGTTCACCGAAATTGTAGGCGGCGCGATGTCGGGATACTGCGTGATCGGCAGCGAAAGAAGGCCAATCAAACCCAACAGCACAATAAAGATTGATATAACCGTCGATAGCACCGGACGGTTAATAAACGTATCTAATTTCATCTTTGACAGTTGATTATTTGTCGGTCAATTTTATTTTCCTTGCGGTGCGGCAGGTGTCTGCTGCTTGGCAGCTGCCTGTGCAGCTTTCTCTGCTGCGTCTATGGGCTTGATCTCGGCTCCCTCATGGATTGCAGCCGTACCCACACCTTCAACAACGATCTTGTCGCCGGACTGCAGACCGTTGACAACCACATAATTCTGGCCATCGTTCTGAGGGAGCACCTCGATTGCGCGGGCAGTCAGCTTGTTGTCCTTCCCGACAACATAGACAAATTTCTTATCCTGAAGCTCATAGGTTGACTTCTGAGGAATAACGATGACATTTTCGGAATTAACCGGAATTACGACAGAACCCGTACTTCCCGAGCGCAACATTCCGCTGGGATTATCGAAAAGCGCGCGTACACTGGCCGCACCTGTTGAAGTGTTGATAACGCCTGACACTGTAGCCACTGTTCCCGGAATCGGGTAGAGAGTGCCATTGGCAAGTTTCAACTTAACTTCCGGCATCGACTTGATTGCTGCGTCAAGCGAGCGTGTTCCGTTATCGGTCATTTCAAGAAGATCCTTCTCTGTCAGCGAGAAATAGGCATAGACCTTTGAATTATCAGAGATCGTTGTCAGCGGATCCATCGAAGATGGCGAGGCAAGCGACCCTTCGCGGTTGGGAATCGTGCCGACAAAGCCATCGGAAGGAGCTGTGACCACAGTATATGACAAATTCTTCTTAGCGGTTGTCAAAGCTGCCTGTGCCTGAGCCAAAGCAGCTTGCGTAGTCTGAAGATTGTTTTGCGCCAACTGGTTGTCATATGCACTGATGATATTTTTCTCAAACAGCTTACGCTTGGTGTCAGCAGTCATCTTGGCCGTATTGACAGCCGTCTCTGCCGAGTTGACAGCAGCCTGTGCCTGAGAAACGGCAGCCTGGAACTGCACTTGGTCTATGGTAAACAGCACCTGACCTTTTCTGACAAAATCGCCTTCATCCACATGCACCTTGGTTATGAAACCTGACACCTGCGGACGAATCGCAATATCCGTTTTTCCCTCAATTTTTGCAGGATATTCTTTCTGATTTTCTGCATTGGTAACATTCACTACAATAGTAGCCACCTGCGGAGCTTGCTTGGCGGCTTGCGCCATAGCTGCTTCCTTGGCTTTGTCGTCGCCTCCACAGGCCACGACCATGAAACCCATTGCGAGACATAGCCCCATTCCGGCCACGTCTTTCAACTTTCTAACATTCATAAGTCTTCGTTTAAACATTTCTTATTCTACCTTATTGTTTATTTCTCAAACTGTTGTCTCTTTATAATAATGTCTCTTTATAATAAACCCTGCATGGATGTAAACACCCTATATCAATGTGCAAAATTACTCAACTTTGACGTGTCAATATATGATAAATATCATAAACATTTAATGGTTAACATTATTTTGCACAAAAGCCGACGGCACTCTACCAATAGAATGCCGCCGGATATCAGAATGTTTAATAATGTCACGCTCTATCGCTGGATAACTTCATATATCTCTGCTGAACCCGACAACGTGATTTTCGTTGTTGCTGCATCCAGAGTGATTTTTCCGTAAGGAGTTGTCACCTCACAGCTTGACAGTTCCTTTCCCTTTTTGTCATATTGTTTGACAACAAGCGGGGTTCGAGGTTCGCCGCAGAGCACAATCAGCTGACCGTTCTTTTCAAGTCTGTTCATATTGATTGTTCCTTGCAACGCATAAGATGTGGTCGGATTCTCATCAAATGCCGTCAGCATGTCAACACCGGACTGCTGCCCCAATATCGCATCGCGATCCGCATTCTCAGCCGTCACCGTAAACTCACGAACAGCGGCCCAGCTCTTGCTGTCATTTTCCATGCGGCGCAGACGGACATAGCGCGCATCAACGGCAGAATCTCCCTTCCAATTGATCACGTAGGCTTTCCGCATTGCGTCAGTCATCGGCTTCCACGCCTTGCCATCGGAAGAATATTCAAGGATAACATTGTTGAAATAATCGCCG
This sequence comes from uncultured Bacteroides sp., assembly GCA_964438665.1. Taxonomy (GTDB): domain Bacteria; phylum Bacteroidota; class Bacteroidia; order Bacteroidales; family Muribaculaceae; genus Paramuribaculum. The sequence continues at coordinate 1,197 of CAYTLU010000034.1, read as the reverse complement.
TCATCAACCGAATTCCGGCCCTGAAGAATGTTAACCCGGCTGATCGGACGCACGGTCTGAAGGTCAACACCGATCCAGTCGCCCGGGCCTTGTGAATACGCCGATGTATAGAACGTTGCCGTATCGCCGTCAAGCATCAATTTTATCTGGTTGGTGCGCAGATTGGCATACGTGCCGACACCGCCATACATCGCCGGATATCGACCGGTCAACTTCTTATAGTAAGCACCGACCATGCCGTCCATATTCTTCTCATAGAACGGCTGCAGCTTCATCGTGCCTATTTTATGGGCATTATAATCATTGAAATCACTTTCCGACATTACATTTGCCAGATAGTCCGTCCAGAAGACAGAATCATTTCCGGATTCATACGTCTTTATCAGATCAAGCGTGCGCAATCCGCGCTGACCGAGCTTGGTGAACTGCGCCAGCCAGGGCGACATCTCCTTGACCAACGCCGGATTACCGTTTTTGCGGATTTCAGCCTCCGTTTTCACAATCTTTTCAAACTCACTGCGCAACGCGTTGAATTGCGCCGGAGTGTAGTTGTTGTATGTAAATATTGCGGTTTCCCAAGATTCATCGCGGCGATAGCCTGTTTCAGTGTCAGTAGAATGAATGGCAAATGTACGGTATGCCTCCGGAGCATCCGGCATCAGTTCCACCAGACCGCGCTCCCAGTTGTCAATCGGGTTATAGGCCGGTGTGTTCCATGCGTAGTCGGCAACGCCATAAAGCGCGAGCTTCGAAGCCTCGCCGTGTTCCATCGGATTGCTTTCGATTCCGGCCACCTGCTCAGATGTCAGATTGGTGTCGAGTCCGTAAACCGGTCCCTGCATCAATATGTGCTTGCAATAATCGGTCACCGGATAGTTCCACCAGTAGAGAGCCGGACGCTTGATGCGCGAATTGACAAATTCAAGAGTTTCGGGGGTCAAGTCGCTGCAGACCACAGCGCCTGTCCAGAACACCTCCACATTCGGATTCAGATCCCGCCCATACACTGCCAGCGGTCCGTCAGGGCCTGGCTTTGCCCACAATTGCGAATAATCCGTCGGGCAGACGATCAGATTGGTAACATCGCCCTTTGCCTTGACAAAATCATCAGTCAGGCTATTAAGCAGTTCAACCTGCTTCTGCGGATTTGTGCCCTCACGCTTGTTGACAATTGCCAGAATAAAGCCGCTTTCCGAG
>CAYTLU010000033.1:0-2221 GCA_964438665.1 uncultured Bacteroides sp. | reverse complement strand
AAAATTGAATGACAATCCAACAATCGAGTTATTGAATGGAGTCGTTGAACATGATTGGGGACAGCGAGTAATCCGTTTCTATGATTTGGATGGTCATCTCATAGAAGTCGGAGAGGAAATGAAAGTGGTCATAGAAAGATTCATATCTGATGGAATGACTTTGGAAGAAGTTTCCAAAAGAATGGATGTTTCAGTTGATGACCTGCTGAAACTATTATAAATATGATGTACAACGAAATTCTATATATACTTTTACCGGATTATGCCGCACATGAAGTGGTATATCTTTCACAGGCTATCGCTTCGGATGAATATGCGCTGAAAGAAAACCCGAAGTATGTCAATAAGGTTGTAGCCCCGACAATGGAGCCTGTAAAATCCATCGGCGGTTTCCGTACTTTACCCGATTACTCATTTGAAACGATACCCGATGATTATGCGGCATTGGTATTGATTGGAGGTTTCGGCTGGACGATGCCTGTTGCAGGACAAGTCGAGCCGATTGTCAGGCAGGCCATAGAAAGAGGAAAGGTTGTCGGTGCAATTTGCAACGGGGCTTCCTTCATGGCAAAGTGCGGCTTCCTCAATGCCGTAAAGCATACCGGCAACGGTTTGGAGCAACTGAAAATTTGGGGCGGTAACAATTACATCAATCCTGAAGGATATGTAAACGCCCAAACTGTAAGCGACAAGAATATCGTGACAGCCAACGGTTCTGCCACACTTGAATTTGCCAGGGAGTTGCTTCTGCTGCTCAAAAACGACACGCCCGAGCGCATTGAAATGTATTACCAATTCTACAAGCAAGGCTTTTGCTCGCTTTTCTCAGATCAATAATAGTATGGAATAAGGAATATCTTTACGACATTCCCCGGAATATCTCGACAGAGCCAATGTCAAGGCTTCTCCGCAAAATGACACAAAAAATGCAACCGATCAATCGGTTGCAGTCATTTTGCGGAGAGAGAGGGATATGAATTACCTCGCTAACTCTTTGTATATCAATAATTTGTTTTGCTGCAAAATCAAAGTGTCACCGAATAGCACACATGTAATTTACACAATTTTGCATGTAGTTACACTTATGTAAGTGCAAATATACGAATAATTTACTAAAAATCAAAGTTCCGGGAAAAGAATTCAAGGATGGAAGTTATCGGATGAAACGTTTTGTTTCGAGAATGTATGTCAGATAATTTAGTCCTGTATAATATACATAATCAATTTCTAATCAAGAGGTTAAATCGCAGCAAACAATAAATACGATACGATCCAATTTTCATCTTCCATTTTGCACTTGTTGGAGTTTCCCAAGGTGTGCGAAATGCTCAAACAGTGTGAGCGGCAGGTTCGCCGGCTCCACGAAACAGGCGCATTGGTCGGCCTCACGATCGGACGCCGGAGGATAACCTGCAATCCGAGGTCGACGACTGCATCCGCCGGTCGAAGCACGGAAAAAACAATCTTGACGAATATGTGAGAGAAGAAAAAAGAGGTTTATTCCCTTATCGGCATCCCGACATACATTCGCCACGACGATTTCGCTGATGAACGGCGTGCCGTTGCAGGCTTTGAGCAAGATGCTCGGTCATAAGCATATCACGACGGCTCAAATCCATGCGAACGTCACGGAGAGCATGTCCGGCGACGCGATCAATCGGATAAATAACAGAGTAGTAGATAAATACGCCATCCCCGCCACGGACGGCGGCTAAAAAATTATGGGAGTGTGATTGACACTCCCATAATTTGTTTGCGTCGATCGGACATCTTTGCATCGTCAACAAAAGCGAATGCAAGATGGATACGAGTACGAATGACCGAATCGACCGGATTTTGAATATCGTCATGGAGATATTGGAGGCCGTGCGATTCATCAAGGATCACAACAGCCTGTTCGAAGGCGACCCGATGCTGGAGTTCCCGGAGGTGTGCGAACGTCTGAAACAGAGCGAGCGTCAGGTGCGGCGTCTTCGAGAGAGCGGCGAGCTGGTCGGGTTCACTATCGGCCGGCGGCGCATGTATCTTCAATCCGAGGTGGACGCCTTCATCGAGCGCACGCGCAAAGCGAAAACCAAAAACCGCCGATAAATACAATACGATTATGGGAAACGAAAAGAACAAGACCTATGTTTTGGTCGCAGCGGATTTGATGGAAGATTTGCTGAAATCACATTACATGTCGAGCCAAAGTGTTTTGTTGTTCGAATACTTGTGCAGC
>CAYTLU010000032.1:0-7656 GCA_964438665.1 uncultured Bacteroides sp. | reverse complement strand
TGCCTTGAGCCATGACGAGGAACAATATCTCCGTGAATTGTCAAAAAAACTCGGCCGTCCGTTGACCGACAGCGAAGTGTTCGGATTCTCACAGGTGAACTCCGAGCATTGCCGACACAAAATATTCAACGGCACATTTATTATAGACGGCGAAGAAAAGCCGATGTCACTTTTCAAACTGATCAAAAAGACATCGCAGGAGAATCCCAATTCACTTGTATCGGCCTATAAAGACAATGTGGCATTTGTCAAAGGTCCGCGAATCGACCAGTTCTATCCCACGAATCCTGACCGGCCTGACATGTTTGACGTAAAAGAGATCGACACAGTCATATCCCTTAAAGCCGAAACGCATAATTTTCCTACTACCGTCGAACCATTCAACGGAGCTGCCACCGGGACAGGCGGCGAGATCCGCGACCGTCTCGGCGGAGGAAAAGCGAGTCTGCCGATAGCCGGAACTGCGGTCTATATGACATCCTACCCACGCATGAGTGCGGAACACCGATGGGAATTGATGTGCAATCCGCGAGTATGGCTTTACCAGACACCTTCCGACATACTGATCAAGGCCTCCAACGGAGCTTCCGATTTCGGCAACAAATTCGGCCAGCCGCTTATCTGCGGATCGCTCCTGACATTTGAGCATGACGAAAACGGCCGTCTGTATGCCTACGACAAAGTGATCATGCTAGCCGGAGGCGTTGGATTCGCAGCCCGAAAAGACGCAATCAAGGGAACGCCGCAACCGGGAGAAAAGGTTGTGGTCATGGGCGGCGACAACTACCGCATCGGCATGGGCGGAGGTGCAGTATCCTCGGTAGAAACCGGCCAATATGACAACGCAATCGAACTTAACGCCGTGCAGCGCGCCAATCCCGAGATGCAGAAACGCGTGTCAAACGTGATCCGCGCCTTGGCAGAAAGCGATGACAACCCCATCATATCCGTTCATGATCATGGTGCAGGAGGGCATCTTAACGCTCTTTCCGAACTGGTTGAAGCCACCGGAGGCCGTATTGATCTTGACTCGCTGCCTATCGGCGATGCAACGCTGTCGGCCAAAGAAATAATCGGCAACGAAAGTCAGGAGCGCATGGGCATGGTGATGGACCAGCAGCATATTGATTACGTTGAACGCATAGCCCTGCGCGAACGCGCACCCATGTATGTTGTCGGCGAAACTACAGGCGATGACAGATTCGTGTTCCGCCGCAAAGACGGAATCAAGCCTATAGATCTGGCTATGGCCGACATGTTCGGCAATTCGCCCAAAACAATAATGACCGACACAACCGTCAATCTGACATACACAGACCCGACATACAGCGAGGACAAAGTAGAGGAATATCTGCATGATGTCCTTTCGCTTGAAGCCGTTGCATCAAAAGACTGGCTGACCAACAAGGTGGACCGTTCGGTCACAGGAAAGATCGCCCGCCAACAGTGTCAGGGCGAGATCCAGCTGCCATTGAGCGACTGCGGCGTTGTTGCTCTCGACTACCGCGGACATGAAGGCATTGCGACATCCATCGGACATGCTCCGCAAGCCGCACTCATAGACCCGGCCAAAGGCTCGGTTCTGTCAATCGCCGAATCGTTGACCAACATTGTCGGCACACCGTTGAAAGAATCGCTTAAAAGCGTCTCGCTGAGTGCAAACTGGATGTGGCCATGCAAAAACGCCGGAGAAGACGCAGCCCTGTATCGCGCCGTTGAAGCGTGCAGCGACTTCGCTTGCGCTTTGGGAATAAATATTCCGACCGGAAAAGACTCGCTTTCGATGACGCAAAAATATGGCGATGAAAAGGTGTTTGCACCCGGGACTGTCATAATTTCCGCCGCCGGAGAAGTTTCCGATGTCCGCAAAACAGTCTCGCCGGTGATTCAATCCGGAAAGTCACGCCTATATTATATTGACTTCTCGGGATCGTCCCTGTGTCTTGGCGGTTCAGCGTTTGCCCAATCACTGAACAAGCTCGGATCAGAAGCCCCGACGGTCAGCGACCCGAAACGGTTTGCCGCCACATTCAATGCGGTTCAAAAACTTGTCAAACGCGGCTCGCTGACGGCTGTTCACGATGTGTCGGCCGGAGGCTTGATCACAACGCTTCTTGAAATGACATTTGCCAACACCGCCGGAGGCATAAATTTCTCGACAGCAGATTTTGTCAAAGACGGCGAAACTGACCTGATAAAGATATTATTCTCTGAAAACCCGGCCTTGGTCGTACAGATAGGAGATGACAAAGCCGAATCGGCAGAAAAACTTCTAAGCGAAGCCGGCGTGAAATTCCGTTTCATTGGCGTTCCCGATGAAGAGCGTACAATCATGATCGAACATCAAGGCACTGTCAGAATGATCGGAATCGACTACATGCGCGACGTGTGGATGCAACCGTCATATCTACTCGACTGCAAGCAGAGCGGCGAACAGTGTGCCCGCATGCGATTCGACAACTACAAGAAACAGCCTCTCCGCTTCCGAATCCCGGCATCATTCGACGGCTCGCTGAAAAGCCGCGGTCTGACCGCCGGCCGACACAAGCCATCGGGAATACGCGCTGCCATCATACGCGAAAAAGGTGTAAACGGCGACCGCGAAATGGCATGGTCGCTCTACATGGCCGGATTTGATGTCAAAGATGTCCACATGACAGACCTGATGAGCGGCCGCGAAACGCTCGATGATGTCAACATGATCGTGTTCTGCGGCGGGTTCTCCAATTCCGATGTGCTAGGCTCGGCAAAAGGATGGGCCGGAGGCTTCCTCTGGAATGAAAAAGCCCGGACAGCGTTGAAACGGTTCTATGAACGGATCGACACCTTGTCGCTTGGCGTCTGCAACGGATGCCAACTGATGATGGAGCTTAACCTTATCTGCCCGGAACATCCGCAAAAAGCGACAATGGAGCATAACATCAGTCATAAGTTCGAGTCACAGTTTGTCGGAGTCACAATACCGGAGAACAACTCCGTCATGTTTGGCCCAATGTCAGGCATGAAGCTCGGCATATGGGTGGCACACGGCGAAGGCCGATTCAATCTGCCAATGCCGCTCAAAGACTATAATGTTGCACTCAAATACAACTACACAGCCTATCCGGGCAACCCGAACGGCTCGCGTGGCGGCGTGGCCGGACTCTGCTCTGCCGATGGACGTCATCTGGCAATGATGCCTCATCTCGAAAGATCAATATTCCCTTGGCAGTGCGCATGGTATCCACGCTCCCGACGCCGCAATGATGTGACGCCGTGGGTTGACGGCTTCGTCAACGCGCGTAAGTGGATCGAACAAAACAAAAAATAAGGAAAACACAACGAATATGGGAGGTTTTTTCGGCATCACAGCGAAAACGAATTGCGTGGAACGCCTGTTCTACGGCGTTGACTACAACAGCCACATGGGAACAAAACGCGCCGGAATGGCGACAGTTGATAGCGGCATATTCACGCGTTCAATCCATAATATTGAAAATTCATATTTCCGCACAAAATTTGAGGGGGATCTAAAAGATTTCTCAGGCAACTCGGGTATCGGTGTAATATCCGATACGGACGCCCAACCAATCATCGTCAACTGCCATCTGGGGAAATTCGCCATAGTGACAGTGGCTCGAATCAATAATATCAGCGAACTTGAAAAAGAGATGCTGGCGAAAGGCCATCACTTCTGCGAACACAGCTACGACATCATCAATCCAACCGAAATGATTGCAGCCCTGATAAGCGACGGCAACGATATAGTGGAAGGCATCGAGAATGTCTATCGGCGGATCAAGGGATCGTGTTCGATGCTGATTCTGATGAATGACCGGATAATCGCCGCGCGTGACTTTCTCGGGCGCACCCCGATTCTGATAGGCAAGAATGGCGACGGCTATGCCGCCACTTCCGAATCCTGCGCATTCTCAAATCTCGGGTTTGATCTCTGCTACAATGTCGGAGCCGGAGAGATTGTCGAACTGACCCCTGACGGAATGAATCAGCTCCGGAAGCCGGAAAAACGGATGCAGATATGCTCTTTCCTGTGGATCTATTACGGATATCCGGTCTGCCAATATGAAGGGCGCAACGTTGACCGCATGCGCTACGTGACCGGACGCGATATGGCAAAAAAGGACGACACCGAAGTGGATTTTGTCAGCGCAATTCCTGACTCGGGAATCGGAATGGCTCTTGGATATTCACAAGGCAAAAACGTGCCGTATCTGAGAGGAATCGTCAAATACACTCCGACATGGCCACGCAGCTTTACGCCCAGCACGCAGGTGCGCCGCGAACTGGTTGCGAAAATGAAACTGATACCCAACAAAGCGCTTCTGCGCGACCACAAAGTGATATTCTGCGATGACTCGATTGTGCGCGGAACTCAGCTTCGCGACAATGTCAGCGACCTTTTCAATGCAGGAGTCAAGGAGGTGCACATGCGCATCAGCTGCCCTCCACTGATCTATCCATGCAAATTCCTGAATTTCACAGCGTCAAAGAGCGAACTGGAGCTGATAAGCCGCCGCGTGATCAAAGAGCTTGAAGGCGAACACGACGGCAAACTCGATGCTTATGCCACAACCGGATCGCCGGAATATAAGAAGATGGTGGAGGAGATACGCAAACAGCTTAACCTGTCGTCTCTGCAATTCAGCTCGCTTGAAAATATAGTCAATGCAATCGGGCTTCCAAAATGCGACATCTGCACCCATTGTTTTGACGGTTCCAGTTATGAATAAATACATATTAATCTTATAAAACACTTTTAATGAAACAAATTCTATCCGCTTTTCTTACATTCTTATGCACCTTAACTCTAAATGCCCAATGGAATATTAATCTTCAACGCGAAAGCTACTTCCCTTCATCGGCCAAGATGGGAGTTCCGTTTCCGATGACATTCTCAATAACCAACAGCGGAACTAAAGACATAGAATCCGTCGAAATCGAATATGCCCCATCAGGGGGAACGCCGATAACCATCAACCACCATCTCGACACCCCGATTCAGCCGGACAACACAGCGAACGTAAATGTTGACGGTTTTATCTGCGATGTAATCGGCGAAGAGGTGTTCGGATATTTCAACCTGAAGCGCATAAACAACGAACCCAACTACGGCTCAGGCACATGGCTCTATCTGTTTTGCGCAAACGAACTCATACCGCGGCGTCTTGTGGTCGAAGCAGGGGCAAGCATCAAGTGCGGCTACAGTCCTCTCGGATACATCCTGATAGAACACATGCGCGAAAAATTCACAGACGACACATATATCGGCATATCCATTCAGGAAGCCGGAGAAATGGCAGCGCTCAGCACATTTTCATCCTTTTGGGACAACGTCACCGGAAAGCCGACTGCATTCGCCAACCGTGATTTCGACAATACACTGTCACCTCTTCCCGGCATTTTCGAGGATGTCCATAACAACATCACCTCTCAGGCTGCCGTGGTCGATGTTTCCGCCAGCATGCAGTATGACAAGGCCACAGCCACGGCAATTGTAGAATCAAATCTTCGTTTTGTATTTGACTATCCCGAATCCGATTTCAGAATCGCCTACATAATAACTGAGGACAAACTCGGGCCATACAACCAGCGTAATTACTATTCAGGCGGCGGTCTGGGCGAATGTTTCGGATGGGAAAACAAACCGTCATACGTATCCGTGGTCTTCAACAACATCGCCCGGGAAGGGTCGGTCTATGATGGCATTGAGGGGCTTATCCCTTCGGAAATCAAAGCCGGACAAATATACACACCCCGATATGAACTTGATTTAAGCCATGTCAAAGTTCCCGAAAACTCTAACGTTGCCGTTCTGGTCATAAATGGGGCTACCGGGAAAATAGTCAACGCCGTAAAGATACCTGTAACGGAACAGACATCCGGCATTGACAGAGTGGATGCCGATGCAACAGAACCCATAGCGACAGGCGGCATCGGTTGTATTTATATTAAATCTGACTTGCCCACCGACATATATGGTATAGATGGACGCATGATAGTTAAAGGCGCGAGACAAGGAATCATCAACCTGCCCGGAGGCATATACATTGCGCGCACCGCCAAGGCTACATCAAAAATAATCGTAAAATAACCACACCATCCTCAAATTCAATCGCTTGTTAGGGGTTAGGCATGCCTGACCCGCGATGACGTTCGCAATGACGATTTCGGTCGAGACACACCTCGACCTTACCGGATATTGGGTGGATTGAATCGATGAGAAATGAGTGATTTTGATGAAGTTGCTGCGGCAAAATCAAATAAATTTGCTTTGCTCTTGACTTATTCGTATCTTTGTAGGTCGAAAAGTTTAATACCCGATAATTAATCATTTAAATAATAATAAAAAGTATGAGTCTAAACATCATTGTGCTCGCCAAGCAGGTGCCCGACACCCGCAACGTGGGCAAAGATGCAATGAAAGAGGACGGCACGATCAACCGCGCCGCACTCCCGGCCATCTTCAACCCCGAAGATCTCAACGCTCTTGAGCAGGCTCTCCGTCTCAAAGACGCAAATCCCGGTTCAACAGTGACCATTCTGACTATGGGCTTGCCCCGCGCAGCCGAAGTGATCCGCGAAGCAATGTTTCGCGGCGCAGATGGAGGCATCGTACTGACAGACCGCGTGCTCGGTGGCGCTGACACATTGGCTACATCCTATTCGCTGGCTCAGGCCGTCAAGAAATTCGGCAACTACGACATCATTCTCGGTGGCCGTCAGGCTATTGACGGAGACACCGCCCAGGTAGGCCCCCAGATTGCAGAAAAACTCGGCTTGCCACAGGTGACATACGCTGAAGAAATCGTTGACCTCAGCAATGGATATGTAACCGTAAAACGGAGGTTGGAAAACGGCGTCGAAACCGTTAAAGCCCCCCTGCCCTGCGTGGTTACGGTCAATGGATCGGCTGCCGAATGCAGACCGCGCAATGCGATGCGCCTGCAGAAATACAAATATGCCGCATCCACATCTGAAAAAGCAAAACTTTCAGAAGAGCAACAGACATTATTGGAAAAGCGTCCTTATCTCAATATTGCAGAATGGAGCGCCGCCTATGTTGACGCCGATCCCGAACAGATCGGTCTTGCCGGCTCGCCCACAAAGGTGAAAGCCATTGAAAACGTCGTTTTCACCGCAAAGGAAAGCCGCTGCATTGAAAACAATGATGAGAGAATCGAAGAACTTATCAAAGAATTGATCGCCAACCATACAATCGGCTGATATTAACCCTCTAACATTCTCAGAAACAATGACTGACCAGAATAATTTAATAGTATATTGCGAGTTTGACGAAGGCAAAGTGGCCGATGTGAGCCTGGAGCTTCTTACGAAGGGTCGCGAACTCGCCTCAAAACTTGGCGTGAAATTAGAAGCGGTTGTCATCGGTGACAATCTGGATGGAATTGAAAAGCAGCTGTTCCCCTACGGAGCAGATGTGGTCTATAAAGTTGCCGACAAACGTCTATACCCCTACACTTCCAATCCTCATGCCGCCGTATTGATCAACCTTTTCAAAGAAATCAAACCTCAGGTGTGTCTGATGGGTGCAACATGCATTGGTCGCGATCTTGGCCCGCGTGTTTCTTCATGCCTGCACAGCGGATTGACAGCCGACTGCACATCGCTTGAAATCGGCCCGCACAAAGATCCCAA
>CAYTLU010000031.1:0-25063 GCA_964438665.1 uncultured Bacteroides sp. | reverse complement strand
TATCTGTTGCACGCCATATTCGCCCGCCGATTATGGAAATTTCCTAAAAGCGTGCTAAAGTGAGATTTATTGTAAAAAAATCGGCGGAACTTGCTGCTATTTAAAATAAAATTACGATATTTGCACTTGCTAAAGCAGCGGCAAACCCGGCCGAAGCTATCTAAGCAGCTATAACTCAATATACTCAATAACTAATATTAAAAGCTTAACTAAAATGACTAAAGCTGATATTGTAAACGAAATCGCAAAAACCACCGGCATTGAAAAGGCCAACGTACTTGCAACCATCGAAAAATTCATGGAAGTTGTCAAAGATTCTCTCGCACACGACGAAAACGTTTATCTCCGCGGATTCGGCAGCTTCATTGTAAAAGTTCGTTCTGAGAAAACTGCCCGCAACATCTCTAAAAACACCACTATCATCATTCCCGAACACAAGATCCCCGCATTCAAGCCGGCAAAAGTGTTCATGGAAGAAGTGAAATAAGCCCATCTCATTTTTTATTAATCTATAATTAACGAGTAAAATGCCTAGCGGAAAGAAAAGAAAAGGCCACAAAATGGCTACTCACAAACGCAAAAAACGTCTCAGAAAAAACCGTCATAAGAAGAAATAAGCGGTCTTTTGACACGATATACACAGAACAAACCTGACGTCGGCATCCCCAATGCTTGGGAATTTTGTCCGTCCAGAGTTTGTTCTCTGTATTTTTAATTACGCCATGCCCACCGGCATAGCAAACATATATAATCCAACTAAACTAAACTTCAACTAAGCCAATGCGAAGCGAACTTGTCGTCGATGTCCAACAGAAAGAAGTCTCAATAGCGCTTCTTGAAGAAGGACGTCTGGCCTCTCTACAAAAAGAAGCCACCGATATAGCCTACGCCGTCGGCGACATTTATCTGGCAAAGGTAAAAAAACTGATGCCCGGACTTAATGCCGCATTTGTCAACGTCGGCTACGAAAAAGACGCTTTCCTCCATTACTTAGATCTTGGCTCGCAATTTTCCTCCTACTCCTCATTCCTCACCAAAGCCCTTGACCGCTCGGAGCGCACCATGCCATCCATATCAAAGATGAAACTGCTCCCCGACATCAACAAACAGGGCTCAATATCCGATCTGCTAACCCCCGGACAAGACCTGCTTGTCCAGATAGTAAAAGAACCCATTTCATCCAAAGGGCCACGTCTGACAACAGAAATCACCCTGACCGGCCGCTACATGGTGCTTATCCCATTTGGCGATAAAGTCTCAATATCCCAGAAAATCAAGACATCCGAAGAAAAAACGCGCCTCAAGCAGCTCATTGAGAGCATACGGCCAAAGAATTTCGGTGTCATCATACGCACATCGGCTGAAGGCAAACGCGTGGCCGAACTCATCCACGAGATGAAAACTCTCGTCAAATACTGGGATGACACAATCGCCAAAGCACGCACATCGACCGCTCCGGCTCTCGTATTTCAGGAAGAAAGCCGCATTGTCGGCGTTCTCCGCGACATATTCAACCCCAACTTCGAGAGCATTCAGGTCAATGACGAAGAAACATACCGGCAGATATCAAACTATGTCAACCTTATAGCCCCGGATCGCAAGGACATAGTCAACCTCTACACTAAGGATGAGCCGATTTTCGATCATTTCAGCATTACCCGCCAGATCAAATCGTCATTCGGCAAGACAGTATCATTCCGCTCCGGCGCATATATAATAATAGAGCACACCGAAGCCCTCCACGTTATAGATGTCAACTCCGGCAACCGGACAAAAGGGGCGGTTGACCAAGAGAGCAACGCGCTAGAGGTCAATATGCGCGCCGCCGAAGAAATTGCCCGGCAACTGCGACTGCGCGACATGGGCGGAATAATCGTCATCGACTTCATCGACATGGCCAAGGCCGAACACCGCCAGCAACTCTATGAACACATGCGCGAAATAATGCAGGGTGATCGCGCTCGCCACAACATCCTGCCGCTCAGCAAATTCGGATTGATGCAAATAACGCGCCAGCGTGTGCGTCCGGCTCTCGACATTGTGACGGCCGAAACATGCCCTTCTTGCTACGGCAAAGGTCAAGTTCAGCCATCTTTGCTGTTCACCGATACGTTGAAAGAAAAGCTCCACTATCTGATCGATGACCTGAAAGTCACAGATTTCATAATGTATGTCCATCCATTTGTCGATGCATATCTGAAAAAAGGAATCTTTTCGCCATATCGGAAATGGCGGATGGAACTTGGACGTAAATTCCGCATATTGCCCGACCAGTCGCTGGCATATCTGGAATACAAGGTTCTTGACAAAAAACGAAACGAAATCGACATTAAAGAGGAAAAAGATGTCGATTCATCAGCTACCAAAACAAAATGCAAAGCCAAGCAACGTAACCAACCGGAGGAATAGCGCTTCTGCGCAAACGGTCTCCAGGGAGTACCGTTCATTTATTCACACATAATCGGAGATGTCCTATAAAGCGTCTCCGATTTTTACATTCTTTAACCCTAGTATGTGTTTCAATAATCGCCATATACACTACCTTTGTGGAAACAACCTACGCAAAAACAATAACAACACACTCATCAATATGAAAAAAACTCTTATCTCACTGACCATTGCAGCCTCCGTTTTTTCTGCCAATGCTCAAGATATCTTCAACAATCCCGACAACCGCGCATTCTTCGGCGTGCGCGCATCATACGAACTGGCTTGCCCCAGCGATGTGTCATTCCCTAGCTCTACTACAAAACTGGATCTGCTCAACAACAGTTCCGGCTTCAACGCGGGTGTGATCTACAATCTTCCGCTTTGGAAAAACCTATATTTTGAACCGGGCGTGGCTATCTACTACAATACATGGGCTATCGACAAACTCACCATTTCCGAGGATTTGGATCAAACGCCAGCAAGCGCATCCGTCCGCCAATGGGGTGTACGCATCCCGATTAATGTCGGCTATCATTTTGATTTCACCCCCGAGATTAATGTGTCAGTATTTACCGGTCCGGAAGTCAACCTCAGTTTCAAAGGCAACGTCCACATGGGTGTTGACAAATATAACGTTTCCTCTCCGGCTTTTGGCGATGACGGATATTTCAACCGCTCCGACATCAAATGGCGCATCGGTGCAGGCGTGACTTTCCTCGACCACTATTTTGTTGCCATTTCCGGTGCGGTCGGCATGTGCGACCTCATGCGCGACTACACAACTGATGTCGATGGCGTCACGACAAAAGTAAGCCCCAAAATGCATTCCAATGTCTTTGACATCACATTTGGCTACAACTTCTAAACGAACACTTCTATCCCAACACAAATGGCTGCCATCGTGACAGCCATTTGTGTTTTTATAATAATCAGCCGATATGATTGATCAAATCTTAGCGTTCAGCTCCCCGACAATAGTACGCGCCGCGTTAGAAGCCGCCGCCGTACTGCCAAGCCGCTGACGCATGTAGTCGTATCCCTCTAGTTGCAGTTTGCGACCGGCTCGCCCCGGCAAAATCTTGTCTAGTTCGGCATCCACACTGTCAACCGTACAAAGATGTACCAACATTTCCGGTATAACATCACGGTCAGCAATCAGATTGGGCAGCGATACATATCTGACTTTCAGCAGATGTTTCATTATATTATAGCTCAACTTCACACCATTGGCGCGATAGCACACCACCTGCGGAGTCCCCGCCAGGGCACATTCCAGAGTCGCTGTTCCTGACGTTACCAAAGCGGCTTCGGCATGATGCATCAACTCAAAGGTCGATTCTTCGACAACCGGAATCCGGGTGAACTCATCATAAAACTCCCGACACATTCCAGGCGCACCGGCCACCACAGGCTGCAACTCCGGATGCCGGCGCGCCACAGCGTCCATTATCGGCAAATTATTGCGAATCTCCCCTCTGCGGCTTCCGGGGACAAGAGCCAATATAGGTTTATCCTCCAAACCATGCGACTTCATGAAATCTTCGCGCGAGGACATCAAGGCGATGCGACTGTCAATCTCTTCACGCGATGGATTGCCGACATAGCTGACCGCAACATTGCGTGAGCTGAAATACTCCTCTTCAAAAGGCAAAATGCTCAATACTCGGCGCACATATCGGCGTATTGTCTTGACACGCCACTCTTTCCACGCCCACACTTTAGGAGCAATGTAATAATAGACCGGGATTCCAAGTTTATCCGCATATTTTGCTAGTTTCAAATTAAAACTCGGATAATCCACCAATATGAGAGCATCGGGATGCGTTTCAACGATTGCCTTTTTCGCCACGCTGAGATTTCCGAAAATAGTCCGAAGATTGCGGAGGACTTCGCTGAATCCCATAAATGCCATCCGGCTATAGTGTATCACAGGATCAACCCCGGCAGCTTTTGCCATCAGGTCACCACCTAGAAACGTGAATCGCGCCTGACGATCCGCCGATTTAAGTTCCTCTATCAGAGCCGCTGCATGGAGATCGCCTGAAGGCTCTCCGGCTGAAATAAAATAATTCATTCCCCAAAGTTACTAATTTTTAGGAGTTTTCACCGCAAATACCGCCACTTATCATGATTTTTTTGTAATTTTGCAAAGATCAGGCTTCATAAAAGATCGAAGTTTCTGCTTATGTTCAATAATCAATCTACAGACGCAAATATATAACTATATATGAATCAACTTTGGACATTACTAAAACGATTCGTACCTCCATATAAGAGCTATCTGGCTCTTAACATTCTGTTCAATCTGCTTTCGGCGATTCTAACCCTTTTCTCATTTGCATTGGTAATGCCGATTTTGGAAATGCTTTTCCAGATCAATAATGATATTTACCATTACATGAGTCTCTCCGATGGCAGTCTCAAGGAAGTTGCCATAAACAATTTCTATTATTACACACAGGTTGCAATCGAAAACTGGGGGCAGTCTGTAACACTTGCCCTGCTTGGAGTTGCACTGGTCATCTCAACCGGACTGAAGACCGGAACAGCATTCATGGCATCATACTTCATGATTCCTTTGCGTTCCGGAATTGTGCGCGACATCCGCAACAGTCTGTACGATAAAATCGTACGTCTGCCGATAGGGTTCTTCACCGCCGAACGCAAGGGAGATGTTATGGCCAGAATAAGCGGCGATGTATCAGAAATTGAAAATTCTATCATGGCATCCCTCGAAATGGCGTTTAAAAATCCGGTGATGATAATCGTCTGTCTTTGGATGATGATTGCCATAAGCTGGCAGCTCACTCTGTTCGTACTCGTGTTGCTGCCTATCGCCGGCGTTGCAATGGGACGCATCGGCAAACGATTGAAACGTTCATCGCTTGAGACCCAGCAGCAATGGGGCATTCTTCTGAGCAACATAGAGGAAACACTCAGCGGGCTGCGGATCATCAAGGCTTTCAACGCCGAGGAGAAAGTAAGCACTCGCTTCCATAATGGAACGCAAAGATTCTTTGTATTGGCCAATCGCGTCAACCGCCGCCATGCCCTTGCACATCCGATGAGTGAATTTCTAGGAACGCTGACCATCGCCATTGTGCTATGGTTCGGCGGTTCTCTTATCATCTCCGGCAGCGCCAGCATCACAGCTCCAGAGTTTATCTATTATCTTGTAATATTCTACAGCATCATAAATCCGGCAAAAGAGCTGTCGAAAGCAATGTACACAATCCAGAAAGGTCTCGCCTCTATGGATCGCGTGGATGTCATTCTCAACGCGGTCAATCCGATTGCCGATCCTCAGAATCCGAAATCGATCACCGACTACCGCGGCGAGGTGCGCTATGAAAACGTGACATTCGGCTACGACAAGGAGCTACCCGTGGTTCATGACGTCAGTTTCACCATTTGCCCGGGTGACACCGTGGCAATTGTCGGACAGAGTGGCAGCGGAAAATCGACCATAGCCGACCTGCTCCCGAGATTCTACGATATTGACCAAGGTTCGATCAAAGTTGACGGCATTGATGTACGCGACATGCAAGTCCATGAACTGCGTGGACTTATGGGCAATGTCAATCAGGAAGCGATTCTTTTCAATGACAGTTTCTACAACAACATAACATTCGGCGTAGCGGATGCCACACGCGAACAAGTCGAGCAAGCAGCCCGCATTGCCAACGCCCATGATTTCATCATGGCAAGCGAAGACGGTTATGACACGAATATCGGCGACCGCGGATGCAAACTTTCAGGCGGACAGCGGCAACGCATATCCATAGCCCGCGCAATTCTGAAAAATCCGCCGATCCTGATTCTCGATGAAGCCACATCCGCACTCGACAGCGAAAGCGAACTTCTCGTGCAACAAGCCCTCGAACGCTTAATGAAAAACCGCACCACGCTAGTCATCGCACACCGACTGTCAACAATAAAAAATGCCACCATGATCTGCGTTCTCCACGAGGGGCGCATAGTTGAACGCGGCACGCACGATGAACTGATGGCTCTTAACGGCTATTACACACGCCTTGTCGCCATGCAGTCCATTGCAGGCAGCGATGAAACATTCCAAAACAAATAACCCACCGGCGGGATCTGCTTCACAGCAAACCCCGCCGATCTCAATCCATTTCACGGCCATTTTCAGACCGTACATAGATAATCCCTTTAGATTACAAGTCTAATTGTAGCTTTTGTTTATTCGTAACTAACTATTTACAAAGTTACAACCGAAATAGGGACTTCGCCATACCCAAAAACAGGTATTTTTCCACCCTTCCTCTATCTGCCGACTAATCAATATCAATTACTTCCCTGTCCGCTTCCTGGATCAACCGACCTCCGGATTCTCCGCCAGAGCCAGCACAAACTGCCGATCAGAATAATGGAAATCCACAAGCCCCAAAGCATAGAGTCGCGACACTATTTCTTCTGCCGTCCGACGCGAAACACGTGCAGAGGACATAAACGTCTCAACAGTTGATGTCATGCCGCCTTGCAGCATCGACAGCAAATATTCCTCTGCCTGTCCAAGCGAAAATGTAAGCGGCTCAGCCGATGTTTTCCTGCGCCACGACTTCTCCATCAGAGGGGTGGCCAATATATTTTCATCCGCAACACGATAATACGATTTCCACCGTCCGTCAGTATCCTTAGCCTGAACAGGGCGCAAAGCCGAAGCCGCTATCTCTGCCTTGATGACCACAGCGCCATCCTCCACAGAATAGGCGGTAAACGTCAGAGTCTGCGCCGGACGGCAATACATCTGCGCCGCCTGCTCGATAACATAAATATCCTCATCATTGCGCACTCCCGCAATGCTTCCATTATCCTTGACCCCGATCAGCAACCGGCCTCCGCGATGATTGGCAAAGGCAGAAAGCGAACGCGCAATTTTCCGGGCATCCGAAATAGCGAACTTGAAATCCTGACACTCATGCTCGCCCTCAGCTATCAGTCCGGTAATATAACGTTTCCCACGAATGGCCTTTATATCTTTCATAACCGAGACAAGCCAGCTGATTCATCAATCAGGATAGTGCAGATTTGCAGGTGTAGGACACTCCAGCACCTCTTCAAGAAAACGCCTTGCCTGTCGGCGGGCATCTTCCGGATTCATATAAGAATAATTCCCGCAATCGCGTGGCGATGCACCGGGGATATCCCCTTCATAATCTGCTATAAAACGGAATGTCTCACGAATGAGAGGAAGAATATCTTCCGAGGTATGCGCTCCACTGACTATCAGATAATTTCCGGTGCGGCATCCCATCGGGCCCCAATACACAATGCGGTCGCGCCACTGAGGATGATTGCGCAGATATGTTGCGGCAAGATGCTCAATCGTGTGCAGCGTTGCGCCATCTATTGCCGGCTGGCGGTTAGGTTCGGTCATGCGGATATCAAACGTTGTCAGCACATCACCCGATGGCGTGCGATCAGTGCGCGACACATATACGCCACGGAGCAACGTCAAATGGTTGACCTCAAAACTTGCAATCTTTTCCATACCCACAATCAGACAGTCAGTTCATTGATAATATGACGAAGCATATCGAACGTATGCTTGGGTGCCTCATCCCAGAAATTCTTGTATTGAGCGATATTGTCATCTGCTCCGGGAGTGTCGGAAATCACACGCATGCATGCAAACGGAACATTACGCAGATAACATATCTGGGCAATCGCAGCTGACTCCATATCGACAGCATCGACATCGGGATACAAAGAGCGGATTCGTGCAAGCACCTCCGGATCACTGACAAATATATCACCCGAACATACCAAGCCATGCTTTACCGTGTCACCCTCATGAAGACAAGGCAGTGAATTGACCAGATCCGAAGTATGGAAAAAGCGCGGACAGTCGGCTGCCTCTCCCCATTCCGTTCCAGGGCCGCACCACACATCATGATATGCCACGCGAGTTCCGACAACAATGTCAAGAATGCCGGCATTACCACCTGTTCCGCCGGCAACGCCGGTATTGATCACAAGCTCCGGAGCAAACTGATCGATCAGCGTCATGGTTCCCATGGCTGCATTGACCTTTCCGATTCCACACTTCATCGCTATGATGGATGCCTGTCCGATTGTTCCGCAATGGAATGTGAATCCGTTGATATCTGTCGATGAAAAATTTTCAAGTAATGGCAGAAGCAGCGAAAGCTCCTTGTCCATAGCCACGATTACGCCTATTTTCATATACCTTACTGTTTGTTATGGTAGATTTTCTGCAAAGTTACGAATTTTTAGTCCTATATTTGCATCAATTTAAAATGTCAATGATCAAACCATGAAAAGATTGTCCGTCCATATTCTCTCGCTGCTAACCGTATGGATTGCTGCTACAGCTGCCGAGGTCAAAGAAATACCCACCCGAAACATACCCGCTCCCGCAATGGTCACCATCGCCGTACCGGAATGTTACGACACCGATACCACCCTGCGATATCCGCTGGTGGTACTGCTCAACGGTCACGGCGGCGACCACACTTCGTGGAGCAAGATTGTCAATCTCGACAGTCTGGCAACAGCTTATGATGTCATAATCGCATGTCCTGCCGGACAAAACAGTTGGTATTTCGACTCTCCCATCAGACCTGACATGAAAATGGAAAGCTATATCACTTCTGACCTCATCCATTGGATAGATGCCAACTACCGCACGGATGCATGCCCATCAAAACGCGCCGTAACCGGACTGAGCATGGGCGGACACGGTGGTTTATGGCTGGCGTTCCGCCATCCGGACATATTCGGCAATGCCGGCTCGACAAGCGGCGGCGTTGACTTCACGCCCTTTCCCGGCAAATGGAATCTGCCGGATGTTCTCGGTCCGTATGAACACAACTATGAAGTATGGAAAAGCCACACAGTCATGAGTATTCTTCCGGATATCAAGCCGAGGCAAGTGAATATCATATTCGACTGCGGCACTGAAGATTTCTTTTTCGATGTCAACAATGAACTTGACAAGCAACTCAATCTCAGAGGCATCGATCACGTATATCTAACCTCTTCAGGCGCACACAACGGCGACTATTGGTCACGATCAATCATCCCGCAGCTCGACTTCTTCAAATCCAAGTTCGACAACCGCCATCACCGCTGCAAGCACTCCTGCAAATAAGCAATGCGCATACACACGTCAACGCGCAAATTTCGGCGCTTGAAGGAAATATCCGAATGTAAGTCCGAAATTCCAGCGGTGAGAACGGATATTAGCATAATGCGTATAGACCGTTATGTTTGCGAAAGGCAATGTAACCACACCCTCCACCTGTCCGAAAAATCGCAGACGAGACAGATAATCGCCATATCGCGCCGATCCGTCATCATTGCACAGGATAGGACGTAAAGCGGCAAACAAGCTCGCACTTCCCCTCACCTGAAACACAGATGAAGCTTTCAATATCGGCTTCACACCAATAACGCCATAACTGTTGGCACGGAAATCCGTTATGAAAATATTTGAATATGAAGGCGATGGCAAATAGGCCGGTGCGTCAAGCAGCGATGCCGTAAACTCAGGGAGCAGTTTTCTTGTCGAAAACAAAACTGCAACCTCCGTACCAAACGAAAAGTGAGGCGAGAGCATCCAGTAATTATCTGCCGAAAACTCCGCCTGAAGCCATGCCCGATGATGGCGCATTTGCGGCGACGATTCCGAATTCGGCTCAAAATATGCCTGCCCGAATGCCCCTGTCAGATCGACTTTATATCTTGCACCTGCAGTTGCAGCCCAACTATCATTCAACGTGTTGTATTCATAGCCGGCATGACCGACAGCAAGATTCTGCGACAAAGCATCGCGCCCGCCGGTGTCCATTCCAAGCGTTGACAAATATGCCTTGCTGTCTATATGTCCGTAGCCGACATCCAGACCGGCTTTTCCACGGCGGCCGACCGCCACTCCATAGCCAACATTGCCAAAATATTCGTTACGTACCACAGCCGTTGGCTCTGATGTCTGAAAAAACATACGGTCTCGCGCAAAATATTTCTGACGCGAAGCCACCAGCCGCAACTGCATGCCTGATGGCGCAGACCGCAACAACCGAATATGCGCACTTGCTTCAGCCGCCAAATAACTCTGACCGACCCAACCATTCAGGCGCAAATCAAGCGACCTGAAGTTCAAGGTCTTGTATCCTCCTGTCAGAAACAGCATGGAATTGGTGGCCGTTGACAGGTAGCCACCGGCTCCAAACAACACATTATTTTTCAATGTCGATTTAAGTTTCAGGTCAAACAGTCCGGAAGAATCCTTATAGGCAGCCTCCGGCTCCAGATTTTTAAACTTGCCTGACGTTATAGCTCGATAGAAACCATCACGCGCCCGGGCAACTCCAAACGTGTCAGCATCATTAAGCGTAAACAGGGATTTCAAATATGAATTCTGCGAAGCGTTGCCACCAGCCACCGCCACTGAGTCAAATCGCAGATATGGTGTCTGCGACTTGAAAACAGCCCTGCGCAATCGCCGCGCCTCAGCCGGGATGCGAGCATGTATCCGGCTTTTTATTGAATCAATCATACCGATTGCCTTGTCATAACCAATCTGATAAATCTGCTGCGCTTTCTGAAAGTCCAGCAGCCCGAATTTTTCAAGATGGAGTCTGATTTTTATGCCCTGATCCTCCGGCAGATGACTATTACTGTTCTGAATTATCATTGTTTCAAGCTGCGACACGATATTGTGTGTCGGATCAGGCGAATCCAACGAAGCCACATCCACTCCGATCATTATCTGCGGAGCGAACGTGTCCCGCATCACGTCAACCGGGAAATTATCATAAATCCCGCCATCATACAGCAATGCGCCATCACGCTGAACCGGATGAAAAACCAACGGAAAACTCATTGAAGCTCTGACTGCATCGCCCAACGATCCATGCGAACTGACAATCTTACGCTTATGGGTCATGTCAGAACACACCGAGCGAAACGGCACAAACAGGCGGTTGAAATCGCCACCACACTGTGCAGTATAGGGTGCATACAGTTCCATAAACGCAAAATTCATCGGAAGCGGATTTATCAGACTCGATGGTACGACTGATTTAAACAGCGTTGAGTCGCTGTCGCCAAGATTCAGGTTGAACATCGTTGGGAGCGGGTCATCTTTCAAGAAATAATATGTAAGTTTTTCGTCTATATTGCCTGTTGACCAATGCACGAACGCATCCGACTGAATCAGCGCGAGCATCTCAGACGGCGTATAGCCACACGCATACAGGCTTCCGACAATCGCTCCCATCGATGTCCCGGTCACATAGTCTATCGGAATGTCATTATCCTCCAACGCCTGAATCACACCGATATGGGCTATACCCTTTGCGCCTCCACCGCTCAGCACAAGGCCGACCGACTGAGTTCCGGACAGAGAATCAGCCCCGGCTATTGAAGCGCCCAAGGCATTTACGGTCAGAAGCGACATCAGCAACTGCAATATATATTTCTTCATGCTTCCTACAATGTTTTCGTTTCAAAATTTAGTATTATTCATTCGAGTGTGAACCAATAGCTTCCGTATTATTGATTTCTGGTGCGGCTCAATTCAACAGCCTCTTTGCCTGAAATGGAGTCAATAGAGATCTTTATAACAGCAATGCGGTTTATACAACTTCCTATTTCTGCCTTACAATCAATACCCGGAGAATATTTATCTGCAAGAAGTTTCAGCCCATATTCAAGTTCTGACTTTTCAGATGCGAATGTTGCCGTGCCGAATACAATTACGCTTTTATAATAAGTGGTAAATTCTTCGGAAACAATCCGGTCTTGACAGACAACACAAAATGAGACTTTCGGATTGTAAAGCAAACAATCAATCTTATGACCTGCGATAGCCGAATGAACATAAATATATTTGCCATCGTAAGCGAAACTAACAGGCACGGCATACGGATATTCCTCGTTCCCCTTAAGAGCAAGGACTCCGCTAGTCGAAGTTTTAAGAATTTCAAGTGATTCTTCTAATGGAAGCTGTTGCTTGAAACGTCGCATTTTAATATCCATACAGTGTTCTTTAATAACGTAAAATTACTCATTCTCGCGATATAATGCCACTTTATTTCTATAAAGTATGCCGTAGTCTCTCGAATTCTCCGTATTTTTGCAAGTGAAAAACTTCCTCCACATGACATCCCGACTGATGCCCGGACTGTAAAATCCTCTATATCTGACAAACAATGGAACAGACCTTTTTTTACCAATTGCTGCTGGATGCCACAGCCTGGGCACGCGAAGCCGGAGATATACAGCTCCGCTATTTCCGATCAGCCAATCTGGGCATCACCAACAAACTCAATGATGCCGACATAGTGACCGTTGCCGACAAAGCTTCAGAGGAAACTATTATCAGACACATCCGCGAAAAATACCCCGACCACGCCATTCTCTCCGAAGAATCCGGCGGCACTTCCGGATCATCTGAATTCCGATGGGTTATAGACCCTCTCGACGGCACGACAAATTTCAGTTCGGGTCTGCCCGGATTCGCCGTCTCAATCGGCATCGAATGTCGAGGAGAAACCGTTGTAGGAGTTGTCTATGCGCCTTATCTCCGTGAACTGTTCACCGCAGTCAAAAAACGTGGAGCAAAATTAAATGGAGACCCGATCCATTGCGCATCTCAGCAGAAACTCAGCAGATGCGTCATCTCTACCGGATTTCCGGTCGATAAAGACATCAACCCTGACAACAACCTCGACAACGTGAGCCGTGTGCTACCGAAAATACGCGGACTGCGCCGCCTTGGCTCTGCCGCGCTTGATATATGCTATGTCGCTGCCGGATTTCTTGATGGCTACTGGGAACTGAATCTCCATCTGTGGGATGTCAGCGCAGCATTGCTGATTGCATCCGAAGCGGGAGCGCGCCACAGCCTTTTCCGTCCAGACCGCGGTGTCTCAGTGATTGTAGCATCCGACAACATTTACACTCAACTTCACCCCTTGATAAAATGACCGACTCCCCTGACATAATAATCCCTCACGGGATATGCAGCACCGATGACCTGCACAAAATTCTCAAACAGATTAATAACCGGCCTGTCCTGCAAATAATATTCGATCCATCTGCCGAGGTTTACATCCGGCCGGAGGGATTGAAGCGGATGTTACGTATAATGCAGGAGGATGGAGCCGCCATGATCTACTCTGACTTTCGCATCATATCGTCAGGCGAAGTAGAAACTGCTGAATGCATCAGCTATCAGAAAGGATCTATCCGCGATGATTTCGATTTCGGTCATTTTGCAATTGTATCCACTCCGGATTTTATCAGGGCTCTTGCAGAAGCCGATGCAGAAGGATGCAATTACGAATTCGCGGCGTGGTATGATCTGCGGCTGCGGCTCTCGCAGAGTGGAAAGATCACCCACATTCCCGAAACGCTCTACACAGCAATCATCTACAATAATTGCGACTCAGACTGCGGTGAAGAGCAGTTCAAATATGTCGATCCGCGAAACCGCGCTGTCCAAATCGAGATGGAGCATGCCGCCACTCGCCATCTGAAAGCAATCGGAGCTTATCTTGAACGTCGCGAAGCTCCGGTGAATAAAAATGGGAGATTTCCGGTAACTGCATCGGTAATAATTCCGGTACGCAACCGTGTTGACACCATCGGCGATGCAATCTTCAGCGCGCTCGACCAGCAGACCGATTTCCCATTCAACGTAATTGTGGTGGATAACTACAGCACCGATGGAACATCAGATGTCATAAACCGGCTGGCAGAAGATCAGCGCCTCATACATATTATCCCCCGAGAGACAACGCTCGGCATCGGAGGATGCTGGAATCTGGCAATGAACCATCCGCGATGTGGACAATATTCAATTCAACTCGACAGCGATGACATATACAGTTCATCCGACACCGTGCAGAAGATTGTTGACTGCTTCAGACATGAACGATGCGCTATGGTTGTAGGCAGCTACTCTCTGACCGACATCAACCTAAACCCAATACCTCCGGGTGTGATCGACCATCGTGAATGGACTGAAGATAACGGTCACAACAATCTGCTGCGAGTCAACGGAATCGGAGCACCGCGCGCCTATGACACCGGAATTGCGCGCACCTACCCTATGCCCGATGTCAGCTACGGAGAAGACTATGCAATGGGGCTTAGAATCTCACGCGAATTCCACATAGGCCGCATATTCGATGTGCTATATCTATGCCGCCGATGGACCGGCAACTCGGATGCATCGCTGAGCCGGGATAAAGTCAACCGAAACAACCGTTACAAAGACTCTCTGCGATCCTGGGAAATCAGCGCACGCCAACAACTCAACCTTATCAATCGAAAAAACGAATATCCAAGCGGCTCACTTTTATAGCCATGATCAAATGAATATCAAGCAGTTCATAGAAGAACAACTTGCATCGTGGCCTTTGGCCGCGAAAAATCACCGTGCTCTGTCAGAAAACGTCATCACACGATCTCTCAATATCGGTTCGCGTACGGTATATCTCCAGCACAATCCACTGCGCGCAACCTCCACCGGAGCGAACACCGATGCCGCCTCCATTGCTGCAAGGCCATGCTTTCTATGCCGACAGGCAAGGCCGATCGAACAGTCCGGTATTCCATTTCGCGAATATGAAATTTTAGTAAATCCATTCCCCATATTTCCGGATCATCTGACAATAGCCGACATTCACCATTGCCCCCAAAGAATCTCCACTCGGTTTGCTGATATGCTTGCTTTGGCCGACACAATGCCGGAATTCACCGTGTTCTACAATGGTCCGACATGCGGGGCTTCCGCGCCGGATCATGCCCATTTTCAGGCAGCGCCGTCCGGATTATTCCCTTTATGGGACGCCATCAGCAGTTCTGTCCCGGTATTTACCGATGGATCAGTCTGCATCTACGATATCCAACCTGCTATATATCTGATATCATCGGGCTCAGCCACTGAATGTTGCAAGATATTCAACGATTTACTCTGCCGGCTGCCGGCTGATGATCTGACCGGAGAACCACCCATAAACCTACTCATATATTATAGTGAAGCGACATATAGAATTGCCATTATTCCACGCCGCAAGCACCGGCCGGCCGATTTCGGTACAGATAAGAACCGGATTTTGCTAAGTCCTGCATCCATCGACATGTCCGGTGTCATTATCACCCCGCGCCGGTCGGATTTCGCATCATTGACGGCAGCAAAAGTCGCGGAAATAATCAGCGAAGTTTCATATCCCGCATCGCAGTTAATCAAATACCTGAATCAATGACTCCGAAAATCAATGTCGGCATTATTGAAGCCGAACGCATCATCATAGAACTGAACGGACCTTTCTCTCTCAACGGCCATCCGGCCAAAGCCGGAACAATTGAATTTGAGTTGGCCGGAAATGATGTAAAAGTCGGAGAATCCACCGCCTCCCAAATGCATCTGCAACCACTTGCCGCTGATGCCACATTCACCATACGCGATGTAACAATCGGAATCGGTTTTCATTGGCAGCAAAAAGAGAACCAGACATTTGCAGGCGCGCTTCGACTTGTGACCGGCAACGGACGGTTGGTGGCCATAAACGAAATTGATATTGAAAACTACCTTCTGAGCGTAATCTCATCAGAAATGAACGCCAACGCGCCCGGCGAATTTCTAAAAGCCCATGCCGTAATATCCCGTAGTTGGGCACTGGCCCAACTTGAAGATCAAAAAACGGAAGAACTGTTCAAGTGTTCGGAAACCGAGGAAGAGACAATCAAATGGTATGACCACTCCGCCCATGAACTTTTTGATGTCTGCGCCGATGACCACTGCCAGCGTTATCAAGGACTAACCAGAAAATCCACACCTCAGGCATCTGAAGCCATTGAAGCCACTCGCGGAGAGGTTCTCACTTTCAATAGTAGTCTTTGCGATGCCCGCTTCTCAAAATGTTGCGGAGGAATCACCGAACAATTCTCCACTTGCTGGCAACCCACCGACCCGCCCTATCTTCAGGCGGTCAGAGACAATGCCGAAGGTTCAGCTGCTGATGTTTCATCCGAATCCGCCGCATCCGAATGGATATCCACACATCCCGATGCATTTTGCGCCAATCCCTCCGAAGATGTACTGTTCATGGTGCTGAACAACTATGACAGATACACCCCACACCTCTACAGATGGACTGTCAGATACACGGCCGATGAACTCGCCGACATAATCAGGGAGAGATCAGGCATGGACTATGGTCAAATCATTTCGCTTAAACCGCTACATCGTGGTCCGTCAGGTAGGATTGACCGGCTGAGAATCGAGGGAACAAATCAGACACGCATAATAGGGAAAGAACTCGAAATTCGCCGCACGCTCTCAAAAACACACCTTTATAGTTCTGCTTTCATCGTCCGTCCGCAGAATCCCGATGCCAACGGCATCCCCACGGCATGGGAACTGCACGGAGCCGGATGGGGTCATGGAGTCGGGCTTTGCCAGATCGGAGCGGCAGTCATGGCCACGCGCGGTTATTCATATCGTGAAATTCTGGCACACTATTTCCGTGGCGCAGAACTGACCAAACTTTATAAGCAATGAACGAAACGCATCAGTCAGCCGCAGGCAGATCCACAATCCTCAGAGGATGGACATGGATTCCGACACTCTACTTCACGGAAGGATTGCCGTATGTAATTGTCATGACCGTTGCAGGCATCATGTATAAGCGGATGGGGCTTTCCAACTCCGAAATTGCCTTCTACGCCTCGCTGCTTTCGCTTCCGTGGGTCATAAAACCGATCTGGAGTCCGTTTGTCGATATTTTCAGCACCAAACGAAAATGGATTCTAAGCATGCAGATGCTGATGGCAGCAGGATTTGCGGCAATCGCACTGACGCTTCC
The DNA here is from genome assembly GCA_964438665.1 of uncultured Bacteroides sp. Classification (GTDB taxonomy): domain Bacteria; phylum Bacteroidota; class Bacteroidia; order Bacteroidales; family Muribaculaceae; genus Paramuribaculum. The sequence goes on along the minus strand of CAYTLU010000031.1, from coordinate 7,766 downwards.
CGGCCACGGCTGGTTTCAGGCATCCATCGCGTCATTTATGGCAATATCATTTCTTTCCGCCACTCACGACATAGCCGCCGATGGATTCTATATGCTCTCTCTCGATGAAAAAGGGCAATCGTTTTTCATTGGAATCCGAACCACTTTCTACCGCATTGCCATGATAGCCGGGCAAGGCCCTCTTGTGGTTATGGCCGGCGCACTGGAAATTAGCTGCGGAGATATTTCCAAAGCCTGGGCTACGGTATTTTACACACTCTCCGCGACAATGGCTCTGATTGCCATCTGCCATTTCCTGTCCCTTCCGCATCCGGCGGCAGATACTCTCCGGCGCGGAGGCTCAGCGAAGCAGACCTGGCATGAGTTTATTGACACATTCAAAGACTTCTTCCGAAAGCCGCAGATACTGACAGCTACGCTATTCATGCTTCTATATAAACTCCCAGAGGCCCAACTGCTCAAACTCATATCTCCATTCCTTCTTGATCCAGAAACGGACGGCGGACTGGCTTTGACAACCCAAGAAGTAGGACTGGCCTACGGCACAATCGGAGTCATCGGGCTGATGGCCGGAGGCATAATCGGAGGACTGGCTGTGGTCAGGAAAGGGCTGAAACATTGGATCATGCCAATGGCATGGAGCATGTCACTGACCTGTCTGACCTTTGTCTGGCTGGCCTATTTCCCATCTCCATCCCTGCTAATGGTCAACATCTGCGTGCTGATCGAGCAGTTCGGCTATGGCTTCGGGACGACAGCCTATATGCTTTATCTCATACACTTTGCAAAGGGACAGCGAAGCACATCCTATTATGCCATCGCCACCGGCATAATGTCGCTGGGAATGATGCTCCCGGGCATGGCGGCCGGATGGCTTGAAGAACTGATCGGCTATGGTCCATTCTTTATCTGGACAATGGTCTGCTGCACAGCCACTATAGTTGTCAGTATCGCCGTCCGCCGCAAACTTTAAGCGCATTAACATTTATTGTAGTCCGATTATCCGACCGATTTTACTAATTTTGCAAAAAACAAACTTGTCATAACAACACTAACTCATTCAACCGACTATGGAACAATATCCCGACATGCCTCAGCAAGAGCCGCAACAGAATCAATATCAAGAGTTCGATCAGGAACTGCAATCCACTCCAACCAATCCAAAAGGGAAATTCTCTTTCGTATGGGGCATCGTGTCATGCGCCGTCAGCCTTGTACTATACATCCTTTCAATTTTCTCCATGTATCATATTTCAGGCCTGCAAGCCTTGTCATATGTGTGCCTTGTCCTGGCCATCGGATTCTTTATCCTATCAATTTTCACCCTTATCGCCGGCATCAAAGGAATCCGCACCGACCCTCGCACGAAAGCGATTATCGGAACCGCATTCTCGGGACAAAACATCCTGGTGTTTTTCATAATCATAATAATCAGCATAGTCTCAATATGTACCTACTGCTCGCATGACAGCATATACAAAGCAAAATACATGTATGAGCAGTTCAACGATTATGACGACATCTACGATGATATCTATGACTAATGACGATTATTGATAAAAAACGATAATAGCAGATGGAAAGAAAAGTCAGAGTGCGCTTTGCGCCATCACCAACCGGACCGCTCCACATCGGAGGTGTCCGCACAGCACTATATAACTATTTATTTGCCCGCCAGAGCGGGGGCGACATGATTCTCCGCATCGAAGACACAGACTCGCAACGGTTCGTGCCGGGAGCTGAAGAATATATCAATGAAGCTCTGGCATGGCTTGGAATCAAGATTGATGAAGGCGTGCGCGAAGGAGGCAAATACGGTCCTTACAAACAGAGCGAACGCCGCGACATTTACCGTAAATACACCCGACAGCTTCTTGACGCCGGGAAAGCCTACATTGCATTTGACACGCCGGAAGAACTAGAGAAGGCACGCAGCGAGAAAAAAAACTTCCAATATGACGCATCGACACGCGATGGAATGAGAAATTCATTGTCGCTGCCGGCTGAAGAGGTGAAACGCCTGATTGATTCCGGAGAGAAATACGTTGTTAGATTCAAAATTGAGCCCGGACGCGATGTCGTTGTAAACGATCTTATCCGCGGTCAGGTAACAATCAACTCCTCGATCCTTGACGATAAAGTGCTTTACAAGAGCGCAGATGATCTGCCCACCTATCATCTGGCCAACATTGTCGATGACCATCTCATGGAAGTGACCCACGTGATCCGCGGTGAGGAATGGCTACCGTCTGCCCCGCTCCACGTTCTGCTTTACGAAGCTTTCGGATGGACCGACACCATGCCTGAATTTGTCCACCTGCCACTGTTGCTCAAACCCGATGGCAAAGGCAAACTCAGCAAGCGCGATGGTGACAGGCTGGGATTCCCGGTATTCCCCCTCGAATGGCACGATCCAAAAAGCGGAGAGATATCTTCCGGCTACCGCGAACGCGGCTATCTGCCGGAAGCAGTTGTCAACTTCCTTGCCCTGCTGGGCTGGAATCCGGGAGATGACACTGAGATCATGGATATGCCGACTCTCGTTGAAAAATTCTCATTCAGCCATTGTTCACGATCCGGCGCAAAATTCGACTTTGAAAAAGGCAAATGGTTCAACCACAAATATCTTCAGGCTCTGTCCGATGCGCAGCTTGCTCAGATGTATAAACCGGTGCTGCTCCAGAACGGCGTTGATCCGAATGCATGGAGTGATGAATATATAGCCCGCGTGGTGTCACTCGTCAAGGGACGCATTAATTTTGTCAGTGATCTTTGGGAACAGAGCAAATTCTTTTTTGTGCAACCAACAAGCTACGAGGAAAAAGCCGTGCGCAAACGCTGGAATGAGGATATGCCGCGGATAATGGGCGAACTGATTGAGGTTCTGAAAGGGATTGACGACTTCTCATCAGCATCTGCCGAACCCATTGTTCTGCAATGGATCGCCGATAAAGGATATCATCTGGGCAACGTGATGAACGCATTCCGCCTGACCGTTGTCGGAGAATGTAAGGGCCCGCACATGTTTGACATTACAGAGCTTCTCGGTCTTGATGAAACTGTCAGCCGTATCTCTCTCGGCATTGAACGACTGCCATGATCGTCATACATCCAACCGACTTGTGACAAACAAGCATACAATGGACGTCTCTTCCCGGGCGTCCATTTTTATAATACATTTCCATTTTTTTAACATGGACAGAGACTATTTATAACAATTGCTACTGGGAGAATCGGCTATTATTTGCTAATTTTGCAACATCCGCTAGAATGTGCGCGAAGCAACGCCATTTACTTTGTCCGGACTCTCTCATCCTCGGCATCGACAGATGTAAAAAACATATACGCATGTGCCGCCGCTATCTCCTCATCAGGCGGGAAGCATGCAGTTTTTGCGGCGCGGTAAACGCCGTCCGAGATTGAGAAATAAAAAAACTACATAAATGACAAGCAAATGGAATTACTTACCCCTTACTTCCGAAGAGCAAAAGTCAGAGTCAGAGTTGGCTAAGAAATTCGACAATGTGCCGCCTATCAGTGAATTGTTAGCGCAGCGCGGCATCTCATCCGTTGACGAAGCGGAGAAATTCTTCCATCCCTCGCTCCGGGACTTGCATGACCCTTTTCTTATGCCGGACATGGACAAGGCAGTCAGAAGGCTCAACAAAGCTATGGGTAAAAAAGAACGCATCTTGGTGTTCGGCGACTACGATGTTGACGGCACCACGGCAGTAGCATTGGTTTACAAATATCTCCAGCAGTTCTACTCCAATATAGAGTATTACATTCCGACGCGCTACGATGAGGGCTATGGCATATCGAAGCGCAGCATCGATATGGCCCACGAACAGGGAGTGAAGCTCATCATAATTCTTGACTGCGGGATAAAAGCCATTGATGAAATCGCCTATGCCAAATCGCTAGGCATCGACTTCATCATCTGCGACCATCATGTTCCGGATGATGACCTTCCGGAAGCCACGGCGATTCTGAATCCGAAACTGGAGGGCAACCCCTACCCTTGCCAGCATCTTTCAGGATGCGGCGTAGGATTCAAACTCATGCAAGGCTTCTCTATCAGCAATGGCATACCGACAACGGATCTGGAAGGGATGCTTGACCTTGTAGCTGTCAGCATTGCCGCCGACATCGTCCCTATGGTCGATGAAAACCGCATCATGGCTTATCACGGATTGCGCCGCATCAATTCCAATCCGAACATGGGCCTGCGCGCCATCATCCGCATATGCGGACTGACAGGCAAGGAAATCACCATATCAGACGTAATCTTCAAAATCGGGCCACGCATCAATGCATCCGGGCGCATGCAAAGCGGTCGCGAAGCCGTAGAGCTGCTTGTGTCGCGCGATGTCAACGAAGCTTACGAAATAGCCAAAGCGATAGACCAGTACAACAAAGACCGGAAGGAACTCGACAAGCGCATAACCGAAGAAGCAAATGTCATTCTTGAGAGCCGGGGAGAAATGGATTCTTCAAAAAAATCCATCGTAATCTATAACAAGGACTGGCACAAAGGCATCATCGGCATTGTAGCCTCACGCCTGACTGAGCTATACTACAAACCATCCGTGGTTCTTACCCTTGCCAATGGCCTTGCCACTGGATCATCACGCTCGGTACAGGGCTTTGACATCTATAAGGCCATCGACTCATCGCGTGAACTGCTTGAAAACTTCGGCGGCCATCCCTATGCGGTAGGGCTATCGCTCAAAGAGGAAAACATCCCCGAATTCACCCGACGTTTCGAGGCTTACGTAGCCGAACACATACGCCCCGAACAGCTTCAGCCACTGCTCGACATCGATGCGTTTATCACCTTCTCGGAGATAACACCGGCATTTGTCAGCATCCTGCGCAAGTTCAACCCATTCGGTCCGGGCAACAACAAACCGGTATTCTGCACACGCAACGTGATGGATTTCGGCACAAGCAAACTGGTCGGCAAGAATCTGGAACACATCAAATTTGAGCTTGTTGACGACACATCGGGAAAGGTGTTCAACGGCATAGCTTTCAACATGTCGCAGCACTTTGACTACGTTCATGCCCAGAAGCCGTTTGACATCTGCTACACGATTGAGGATAACAAACATCAGAGTGCAACATCCTCCATACAGCTGCTTGTCAAGAGCATTCACCTAAAAAAATAGGCATGCCGACACCGGCCGACATACTGAAGCGTTATTGGGGCTTCGACACATTCCGCGAAATGCAGCCCCGGATCATTGACTCGGTGCTGGCCGGCAACGATACGCTCGGGCTGCTCCCCACCGGAGGCGGAAAGTCGATCACGTTTCAAGTACCTGCCATGATGCTTCCCGGCCTGACACTCGTGGTCACGCCTCTGATCTCTCTAATGAAAGATCAGGTTGACAATCTGCGCGCACGCAACATTCCGGCAGCTGCGGTACATTCCGGACTGACACGCGCCGAACACCGTCTGGCTCTCGACCGAAGCCGCCTTGGCAAAATAAAAATCCTGTATCTCTCACCGGAGAAACTTCAATCAAAGAACTTCGTTGAAGAACTGCGGCTAATGGATGTCAGCCTGATTGTTGTCGATGAGGCTCACTGCATATCTCAATGGGGATACGATTTCCGACCATCATATCTGCGGATTGCCGCTCTGCGGAAGATATTCACTGACTCTCCGATCCTCGCCCTGACAGCCTCGGCAACGCCGGATGTGGCTGACGACATAATGACACAGCTGCAATTCCGCAGCCGCAACGTGTTTGCCAAGAGCTTTACGCGTCCCAACATATCATACGTTGTGCGCTACACAGACCATAAACAAGGATTGCTGCTTAGAGTGCTCCGCGCCACTGCGGGTTGCTCGATTGTTTATGTCCGCTCACGCAGACGCACAAAGGAGATTGCCGAAATGCTTGTCAAAGAAGGCATATCAGCCGACTATTACCATGCCGGTCTTGCTTCCGAAGAAAAAAACGCCCGGCAGAACAGATGGAAAAACGATGAAGTGCGTGTAATGGTGGCGACAAACGCTTTCGGGATGGGAATCGACAAGCCCGATGTCCGCACTGTTATCCACATCGATCTGCCATCATCGCTTGAAGAATATTACCAGGAAGCAGGACGCGCCGGACGTGACGGACTTCCATCCTACGCTGTTGTCATAACATCGCCGCCATCCGACAAAGCGACACTGACACGCCGCCTCAACGAATCATTTCCCGATAAAGACGTCATACGCCACATCTACGAAATGGCTGGAAACTTTCTTGAAGTAGCAGTCGGGAGCGGCTATAACACGCTCTATGAATTCAATTTTGCATTGTTCTGCGATCGTTTCGGATTTCGTCCGCAAATTGCACGCAGCGCACTAATGCTGCTAACACGCTCCGGATATATCGACTATGTTGATGAAGTGGCAACCCAATCGCGTGTAATGATCATCATGACCAAGCGCGATCTTTACGATCTGCAACTAGACGACACAACCGACAGAGTGTTTCAGCTCTTATTAAGAACCTATACCGGTCTTTTCGCCGACTACGTCCATATCTCCGAAGAGCTGATGGCCTCACGGCTTATGATCACACCGCGCCAGATCTACGAATCTCTGCTCTGCCTGTCGCGTCTCCACGCAATCAGCTACGTTCCGCGGCGATCCACTCCATATATATTCTATACAACATCACGCGAACTGCCGAAACACATTGCTCTGCCACGTGCCATCTACGAAGATCAGCGGGAACGGATGAAACGCCGCATCGATGCGATGAAACGCTTCGTTTTCGACACAGAACATTGCCGGGTCAACACCATGCTTGAATATTTTGGAGAGAAGCCCCAAAAGCCTTGCGGCACATGCGATGTGTGCCGCTCGCGCAAAAACAGCGGCAACGAAGCAAACAATCTGCGCCGCACGATACTCTATCTTGCCGGCAACAACAAAAATCTGACAATTGACCATATTGCAACGCAAGCCGGTGTCGCTCCGCAAAAAGTAATCGTCACGCTCCGGGATATGATCGATGATGGAACCGTCAGCTACGACAACGGTATCATTAGAAAAATTTAAGCCACGACTTAACGCATCAGGACTTCTTGCGAAGCCATATCGGCAAGAGTATCACTCCGACAAGAAGATAGACGTAATAGGATATCAGCCTCCACACTATGGCAATCACCATCGCCATCGAAAGAGACGATATCAAATCACCGTAGAAACTGGTAAAGAGCCACTCACTGACACCGCTACCGCCAGGCGTAGGGCTGACCGTCAGCAATGTCCAGACAACAAACTGACGTGCAAAGACCACCAACTGCGATGCATCGGGCGCGAATCCCCAAAACAGGGCATTGACCACAAGATAGCGACTCACCCATGTCACAACCGTAGCGCCCATAGCCTTTAACCACCACGAGAACGAGCGAGTGCGAAGGTCTGATCCGGCGGCAACGAGACTGCGGCCTGCATCATCGGCCTTTTGCTTCCAACGGCGAAGAAAACGCAGTGAAAACAACCGGGAGACCACAGCGGCTATACTTCCGGGAAATACAAATGCTCCAAGATAGAGGAGCAACGTCACCAGACATACGCCTCCATAGACAAGCCAGAAAGCCGTCTTGAAGCCGTCGGAAGCCGCTGCCGTGCCAAAGCCGAACAGTTTAGAGTCGGGCAGCAATAAGAATATCAACGGACACACCAGAACAACAAACAGTTCATCAAGCATCAACGTTACCATTGTCAACGATGAACCACGCCCCAGATCGATACC
>CAYTLU010000030.1:0-4065 GCA_964438665.1 uncultured Bacteroides sp. | reverse complement strand
GGCCATAGCCAGCACTGACATAAATCTATGTTTCATATATTGACATGTGTGTATATATATAACGATCAAATGAAGTTACAAATTTAATATTTTTTCATGCCGATTCCAAACAGCAAGGAATCCGCCATCGCGATATAGACCAATAACTAATTGATAATCAGCTGTATTTATAAAAACAAAGCCATTTTAAATCACCAAAAAATGCCAAATTATATTTACGGTCATCAAGAATACATATATCCAGACAAAGGTTCTCGATCTCAGATAATGAAAGAATCTTTTTATTTCTGACTAAATAACGTCCCTCAAAATCAACTGTTTGGTAGGGGCTAGGCACGCCTAGCCCGATGGCTCGGGGATGAGGTCAATGCGTGCCGGGAATGCCGGATGATCTCGCGGTCGAGGCATGCCTCGCCCCTACCAAATAAATAAAAGAATGAGGTTTATACCGGGTATGTGGGAATCGAATGGGTGAAAAAGTTGATGCGGCTGATTAAATTGCATGCGCGAAATTTGTGTTGATTTGCACTCGCCTGTTAGGATTTTTTGCTACTTTTGCAAATTGGAAAAATAACACATTAATATATTATATGTTCAGGACACATACATGCGGTGAACTCCGCTTAGACGATGCCGGCCGCGAGGTGACACTCGCCGGATGGGTGCAGCGCACCCGCAAGATGGGCGGCATGACTTTCGTTGACGTGCGCGACCGTTATGGCATCACGCAGATTGTATTTGACACGGACAACCAAGAGCTTCACGAGATGGCCAACCGGCTCGGGCGTGAGTTTGTGGTGCAAGTGACAGGTAAGGTAACTGAGCGCGCAAGCAAAAACCCCCACCTGCCGACAGGAGATGTTGAAATCATAGCCAAAGACCTCAAAATACTGAACCGGAGCGAAGTTCCGCCATTTACCATCGAGGATGAGACCGATGGCGGCGATGACCTTCGCATGAAATACCGCTATCTCGACCTGCGGCGCGGATGCGTGAGGCGCAATCTCGAACTTCGCCACCGAATGGCCTTTGAAATCCGCCGCTACCTTGATTCCAAAGGCTTCCTTGAGGTTGAAACTCCGGTGCTTATCAAATCAACGCCGGAAGGTGCGCGCGACTTCGTTGTGCCATCACGCATGAATCCCGGCGAATTCTATGCCCTGCCCCAGTCGCCCCAGACATTCAAGCAGTTGCTGATGGTCAGCGGATTCGACCGCTATTTCCAGATCGTCAAATGCTTCCGCGATGAAGATCTGCGTGCCGACCGACAGCCGGAATTCACCCAGATTGACTGCGAAATGTCGTTTGTTGAACAGGAAGATGTTCTTCAGATGTTTGAAGGGCTGGTGAAACACATATTCAAATATGTGAAAGACATGGACTTCTCCGACCCATTCCCGCGCATGACCTGGGCTGACGCGATGCGTCTCTACGGTAGCGACAAACCCGACACCCGATTCGGGATGCAGTTTGTGGAACTGAAAGACCTTACTCTTGATAGCGGCTTTGCGGTGATGGACGAAGCGGAATATGTAGGCGCAATCGTTGCGCCCGGCTGCGCCGGATACACCCGCAAGCAATTGGATCAGCTGACCGATTTCGTCAAACGCCCGCAAATCGGAGCAAAAGGCATGATGTGGGTCAAATATGAGGCTGACGGCGCGATCAAGAGTTCTGTCGGCAAATTCTTCACCGAAGATCAGCTCAAAAAATGGCTCGAACGCGGCAACGCCAAGCCCGGCGACCTGATGCTGATCCTGGCCGGACAGACAATGCGCACACGCAAACAGCTTTGCGAACTGCGTCTGGAAATGGGATCGCAGCTTGGGTTGCGCGATCCGCAGAAATTCTCCTGCCTGTGGGTGGTCGATTTCCCGCTTTTCGAATGGGACGAAGAGACTCAGCGGTATTACGCCATGCACCATCCATTCACGGCTCCAAACCCCGACGACATTGACAAACTCGACAGCGACACCGGCAACGTGCGCGCCACGGCCTACGATATGGTTGTCAACGGCAACGAACTTGGCGGCGGCTCCATTCGAATCCATGATGCCGGATTGCAGGATAAAATGTTCCGTCTGCTTGGCCTTTCGGAAGAGGACGCACGCTATAAGTTCGGCTTCCTGATGAATGCATTCAAATACGGCGCACCGCCTCACGGAGGTCTTGCGTTCGGATTCGACCGCTTTGTCTCGATTCTCGCCGGGCTTGACTCCATCCGCGATGTCATAGCATTCCCGAAAAACAATTCGGGACGCGACATGATGATAGATGCGCCCTCTCAGATCGATGACAGCCAGCTTGACGAGCTATGCATCCGCGTTGTTGAACAGCCCGAGAAAAAATAAGACGCGCCCCGAAAAACGATGAACGCCCCCACAATCGGACAAATAACCGCCGCCCTTGAAACCTATGCACCCATCGCGCTTCAAGAGGACTATGACAATTGCGGATTGCTTACAGGCACGGCCGACGCGCGCTGCACAGGCGTGTTGCTGACCGTTGACTGCACCCCGGCAGTGGTAGGCGAGGCCATTGACAAAGGTTGCAATCTGATTGTGGCACACCATCCGCTGATATTCCGCGGATTGAAACGCCTGACCGGAAAATCCGCCGTTGAAGAAGCCGTAATAGCCGCAATCCGTGGCGACATAGCCATATACGCCTGCCACACATGCCTGGATAATGCTCCAGGCGGAGTGTCATGGCGCATGGCGGAAAAGCTCAGCCTGACAGATATTGAGGTGCTTGACCCCAAAAGAGATCCATCGACAGGCTGCGGCGTGATCGGCGCGCTCCCCGGCCCTCTGACCGGGCGGCAGCTTATCGAACTTGTGAAACGCACATTCGGATCGCCGGTGGCGCGCTGCACAGAATATCCTCTCGACAAGGAAATCCGATGTGTTGCCCTCTGCGGCGGATCAGGCTCTTTCCTGATCGACACCGCAATCAACAGAAAAGCGCAGGCATTCATCACTTCCGACACCAAATATCACGACTTCGTTGACCAAGCCGGACGCATTTTGATCATAGACATCGGGCATCATGAGAGCGAAAACTGCACTAAAGAGATTTTTTATCATGTAATTAAAGAAAAATTTCCTAACTTTGCAGTCCAGTACTCCGGATTCGATATCAATCCGATAAAATATTTGTAAAAATAATATGGCGACAGCAGATAAAAACAAAGCTGAACAGAACATGACCGTGGAATCGCGACTCAAATCGCTCTACGAGCTTCAGACAATTCTTTCGCAGATCGACCGCATCAAGACCGTGCGCGGAGAGCTACCCCTTGAAGTGCGGGATCTTGAGGATCAAATCGAAGGCCTCAACACACGCATCAACAATTTCCGTCAGGAGATTGAGGAGCTGCGCAAGAAATCATTGGTGGAGAAAGAGAAGATCAATGAATCACAAAACAAAATAGCCACCTACAAAACACAGCTTGACAACGTCCGCAACAACCGCGAATTTGATCTTCTATCGAAGGAAGTCGAATTTCAGACTCTTGAAATAGAACTGTGTGAGAAACATATCAACGAATATGCCCGCATAATCGATGCAAAGACAGCCGAGATTGCCGCTACGGAAGAAACTCTCTCCGACCAGCAGCACATCCTGACTGAAAAACGCGCCGAACTCGAAGAAATCGTTTCGGAAACGAAACAGGACGAAGAGCGCCTGCGCGAGCAAGCAAAAGGGCTTGAGCCGAAAGTTGACGCACGCACGCTTGCCGCATTCAAACGCATCCGCAAAAATGCGCGCAACGGTCTCGGCATCGTTTATATCCAGCGTAACGCATGCGGCGGTTGCTTCAACCGGATTCCGCCACAGAAACAGATGGAAATAAAGATGCATAAGAAAATCATCGTCTGTGAATACTGCGGCCGCATCATGATTGATCCCGAACTTGCCGGAGTAGAGACTCCTGAGGCATAACCGCCAAGGCAGCAAAGATAAAACCAACATAGCGGAGGGCACAGCCCATCAATGAGTGCCCTCCAACAAATGCGACAGTAGCTCAGTTGGTAGAGCATCAGCTTCCCAAGCTGAGGGTCG
>CAYTLU010000029.1:0-5256 GCA_964438665.1 uncultured Bacteroides sp. | reverse complement strand
GCGCACGTCTTATATCGACCAGATAAGGTTCACCGACGAGGTTCACGTCACGACCTGCGTGTCGAAAATAGGCAATAAAAGCATCACGCTGCAACAACGTATAATCGATTCCACAGGACGCCTTTGCACCGAAAGCGAGTCGGTTATGGTTGCATTCGACTTCGACGCCCAGCAATCCATCGCAGTCCCCGACGAGTGGCGCGTGGCAATGGGCGAATGAACCTCAACCGCGCCCGAAGCATGCGCATAGCCTGCTTGCAGCCTCTGCCATGCAGGCAGAAGAAAAGCCGACCTGTTAATAAACAACACAACGAGAAACATCTTGGATAATATTGTCAATCGTTAAGAGTTCCATTGCAATATTTGCGTTACGATAATTTTGTAACGATAAAACGGCAACCGATAATAGCAAGTATTAGCGAAATAGATTGTGCAGTTGCGGATTATTTGTTATATTTGCAATGATTTATCGATTTTATATGCGGTTACACGATATTATTCCTTTCAGCGAATTTGAGATTGATGATGAGTGGGGGACATGTCATCGCGAGTTTGTTCCAAAGGTTATTGCGGAAATAACCGCCGGTAAGATGCCCGATGAATGGGAGGACGGGCTTTTCCATGAATACATAGAAAATTATCGAGACCACAGTGTGGCATCTATCCAACAAGGTGGTTTTACGCGTGAAACACAGAGGCAATTGCGCATGCACTGGAGTGATTCGGGCATTCGCGATATCTTAAAGCAAATTGCCGCTGCCCGGGAAACATATCACGAGGATTTGTACGAGCAGTTGGATAGCATCATAAGACAGTTTACGGACAAACATTATGAGGCAGCCACCATAAGAATGATAGTGACGCTGCAACCGCGCATTTTCTCTACGGTTGTGGCGGGCGGCAGTATTGATAATATTGTAAAACGCATGAAACAACATCATGTCGAGGGCTTCGATTATGATAATTATGGTGGTCGCGTCTGGCGGCGAAACAGAATGCTTCAACAGTTCCTTTTGCAGGAGTACCAACAGCCGGACCAAGACCCTATATATCTTGCAACAGTGGCATGGCGCATTCCGTATATGTTCGATAAAATAGATGTGAAAATGAAAGACGTAGAACAATACAAACAACTATTGCTCCAAAAGAAACAAATTATTCTGCAAGGAGCACCCGGAACAGGAAAAACATATTCAACCGCCCAAATCGCATTGGCGGCAATAGGGGTTAATGATGTAGACCTCTCCAATCATAAAGCAGTGATGCAAAGATATGAGGAGTTGCACAAGCAGGGGCAAATAGAATTTGTTACATTTCATATGTCTATGGACTATGAGGATTTTGTGGAGGGTATAAAACCCGAAACCAACGGAGCGGGAATAGTATATAATGTTGAAAATGGTATATTCAAAAAGATATGCGAAAATGCTTCAGCACATCTTATTAAGGGAAAATCCGACTTCAACATAACGCCGGAGAGCAAGCCCAAAAACTATGTGCTGATTATTGATGAAATCAATCGCGGCAACGTATCTAAAATCTTTGGCGAATTGATAACTCTGCTTGAAGCCGACAAGCGTGCAGGAGGCGAACACCCGCTTACTGTCCGTTTGCCGTACTCAAAAGAGGAGTTCAGTGTTCCCGACAATCTCTATATAATCGGTACGATGAATACCACCGATAGAAGCGTCGGGAATCTTGATTATGCCCTACGTCGTCGATTCGCATTTGTCACTGTGCATTCAAGTGCCGACATTATCAAGGATTATTACCGGCAAATCCAAAACCCCGAATTGGGAGAAACGGCATGCGAGCGTTACGACAAGGTGAAGACATTTCTACTATCTTGTTCGTCGGATATGGATATAGATGATTTGATGATTGGACACAGTTTCTTTATGGCTCCCCATACGAACGCATTTAACCTTAAATGGCAATTTGAAGTGCTGCCGCTGCTTGATGAATATTATAAAGACGGTATCATAAACAAGCGATGGACGGAAGCCCAATAGTGTTGCGGGAGCAGCAGCGATTAAACGAGCAGGATAGAGCGTATATCAGCAGTCTCAATCTTGCATACGAGACTTCCGAAGGGGATGTTATACCTCCGTACTTGGGGCTGTCGGCTGATGGTTGGAGCAGTTACTACGTGGGTGCCGTATGGTTAGACAAAGGGAGGCGTCCGCTGATAGTTTTACCCAAAATCGAGCGGATAGACTATATGGGCATTCTTGCATCTGCATTACACAGCAATGTGTCGCCCTCGTATTTTCAAAGCGCATATAAAATCGATTTTGGAGCGCCGTTTATCGAGAGCAGTACTCTCAACGCGGTTTTATCACCTCTTATCGTCGCGCACTTTTTAAGCGTAATGCATTCACTCGTGTCAAAAGGCTTGAAGCGCAATTATATAGTCCGTGAGGAGAATATGAGAAATAAGGTGCGCGGACATATTATGCCGTTGCGCAATCTTCAAAAGAACATATTGCGCGGTCATGCCGAGCAAACATGGTGCAGATTTCAGGAGTACACGAGTGATTATCCCGAAAACAGACTGCTTAAAAGAGGTTTATTGGCAGCAGAAAGCCTGCTTCTCTCTTTGAAAGAGCCGAATAATGCGCTTTTGCCGATTGTCCGGCGATACCTTATGCCTTTTTATGATATTAGTGCCGACATTTCGCCAACCGAGGTCAAAACTATTCGCCATGATAAATTACATGGCGAATATCCGCAAGCAATCAGATTAGCCAAACTTATTCTTAAACGAACAGACAATTCTCTATCGGCAATATCCGACAGACCGAGCAGTGTGCCCGAATTTACGGTGGATATGTCGCGCATCTTTGAATTCCATGTTCTTGGATTCTTGAAAAAAAAGTATGAGCGCGTACTATTTCAAGAGGGCGCAGGCGTTATGGGACGTTGCGATTTTATTGTTCCTTCGGCGCAACTTATTGTGGATGCAAAATATAAGGTCAATTATTTAGACAAAAGCAGAGATATTCTCCGCGCCGATATAAGGGAGGTAAGCGGATATAGCCGTTCGGACAGAATTAGAAAAATTCTGAATGTAGGAGATAATAGCGAGATTCCGTGCCTCATAATCTATCCAAGCAATATCGAGGAAGAGGAGCGGATATTCGATAAAGAGCCGATTCGTTCTACAATTAAACCGATGAAAGGCGTGCATAATTTCTATACTCTCGGAATTTCGATACCACTGATATCGCAAAAATAGATTTGCCTGCCGGCTGCGTCCTTTGAGTGCGTTGCGGATATACAGGTCAAAAAAGGGGTTCTGCTGATATTCAAAAAAACAACTGCACGTAACTGACGAATACCCGAACCGACAATAGATTGGTATTACGGATTGTTGTTTGTCGTGTAAAGGATGAATATTATTTGTATCTTTGTATTAAGATACGCCCGAGAAGATGGAGAAACGTATAGAAAACATTCTATCCCAAGTTGCAGAGATTGTTCAGCAGGACAAGCAGAAAAAAGAACAGAATGGGGACACCTTCAATATATTTGATATATTGAATCTTCGCGCTGATGAAAAGAAGCATTCGGCTTTTATTGCAGAGTTGTTGAATCCGCAAGGCAGTCATGGCTTTGGTGATACATTTCTTCGAGCGTTTATCGATAAGGTAGACTGCCTTAAAGATTGGGAGTTTAATTCAGCAAGGGCAAAGATTCAGTTGGAATTGCCAATAGGTTGCATAAATGACATATGTACAGAAGGCGGATTTATAGATATCTGGATTGAATCGCAAGACCGTGCGATTATTATTGAAAATAAGGTATACGCGTGTGACCAAAAGAAACAATTGCTTAGGTATAGAAATTATGCTAAAAAATTAGTCAAATTGAAAAAGTTGTCCGACTATCGGCTAATTTATCTTACTTTGGAGAATAGAGAAGCATCCGATTATTCAACCGACAAACAATTGGAAGAGGGCAAGGATTATTTCATCATAGGCTACCCATCTGAGATTTTACAGTGGTTGGAATGTTGTGTAAGCGAATCTTCATGTAATTCAAAGGTTAGCGGCGTAATAATGCAATATGTAAATATGGTGAAAAATCTAACGCATCAAGACATGTTACCTGAGAATAGCGATAGAATTGTCGATATAATGACACGCCGAGAGAACGTGGCTGCAATACTGGCTATAGAGAATCAACTTACAGAGTGGCGGTATCAAATTATTGAACAGTATCTTATCCCTCAATTAAAAGAGTGGGCAGAACAGAATGATTGGAAATTTAAGAGGGAAGACCGCAACGGCTATGGCTTCTATTTTTATAGAGAGGAGTGGAAACGCAGCGCTATTTGGATTTGGACTGACAGCAGTCGTACGTTGAAGAATTTTTATGTAACCATATCATCAACCGATGAAAAAACATTAAAAGGATTGTGCGGACGATATCAAATATTTGCAAAAAAAGGAGATATTTGGTATCCTTACGGGTGGGATTATTTGGATAAATATTCGGATTGGACATATATAATGGAGGATATGGTTAATGGTAAAGTGGCGGAATATATTATAGACAAAGTCGCATCTGTTTTTGACGAGATTAAAACAAGAAAAGTTCCAATGCCCTGATAATATTTTATCGAATAGACAGAGCAAAACCATATTTACACCGCCTATTGTTATGTCGAAATTGGGAGCCGGCAGACCTTCTCTCCGAACTCTACCCGCAGGATAACATAAGGCTTGTAATCCTTTGGTCATCTTCGCATAGACAGTATCGACGGTAATATCGCCGAAGGTGCAGTGCCCGCCCACGAAGTTCGTGAAGTGGCGGTACACGGTATCCCACTTTTCGTACTTTTTGCGGCACATCTTTCGGAAGTAGGCGAGAAAATCCCCGCGCACCTTGTCGTGGTCGAGGAAGTCTAATTTTTCGTTGATTAGCGATGTTACACGCAGACAGCGAATCGCTTCGGCCTTTTCGAGCATCGTGCGGTTGAAGTTGCGCTCGGCGTCATTGGCGGGGCGGGCATAGATATAGATGCCCAAATACTCGCGCCGCGTCATCTTCATCGTTTCAGGGTCGCGGATAGCGGGATAGAAATCGAGGTAGAGCGACAGCCGCCCTCCGGTAATCTCGCGCCTCAGCAGGGAGACGGTGGTACAAGTGTGATGGTAACTCATAACTTGAAATTTATATGTTAGTAAAGAATTAGTTCGTTTGATTTTCGACGGCAAAGAAACTGCGACGGCAGGGCTTCTGACGGTTATT
>CAYTLU010000028.1:0-1811 GCA_964438665.1 uncultured Bacteroides sp. | reverse complement strand
AATCCCCTTGTACAAACTTAAGATTAGGATTATATAAATGTTCTATTTCGTTTTGTCCCATACTATTACATTTACAACAGATTATAAATAATACTCCCAGAGCAATAGAGATAATTAGGCTCAAACCGAAATTACGGTGCATGGATATTTGAAAAAAGTGTTAAATTTGCAGCATGAAAACTGCAGATGCAATATGGATGTGCCTGCCCGATGGCATGGACGAGCTGTTTGAGATGGTACGCTTCGAACGTACCGACAGCGCCTACAATATATGGCTTGATGAGATAAAGAAACTGTCGGATGAGGATTTCCGTAATCCGAACATAGTAGCAAAAGGTTACACTGAATACGTTACGGTTCAGGACTATCCGATGCGAGGCCGTCCCGTTTTCCTTCATATGCGCAAGAACAAGTGGTGGGATAAAAAGACTGGCGAGATTTTCAGCTACGACCTTGAATTTCCCAATGAGGAAGGTACACGACTCAGCGCCGAGTTCGTGGCTTTTTTAAAAGGGAAAGGTTGAGACGACGGCACTGTCGATTAAGCACATAGCACAGATGTACTGTGTGAATGGCAAGAATTTCGCCGAGCTATATCGCAATAAAATAAGCGGTTATGCCGACTGGTGTGCGCAAGAACTTTGCTGCGGTTTCTACTTCAATGCCGACAATATCGGTCCTTACATGAGCCTTGACGAGACATGTCTGAGCAACGGCGAGGTATGGACTTTCTTGACTAACAAAGAGGGTCACGGAGGCAAGGGCACACTGGCGGCAGCCATTCCCGGAACGAAGAGTGACGAAATCATCTCCATACTAATCGGAGCCATGGGCAAATCTGTCAGACGCAGAGTCAAGGAAGTGACATGCGACCTGTCTTCATCAATGATGCTGATAGCAGGCGAGGTCTTCTACAACGCCCATGTGGTCAACGACCGTTTCCATGTGCAACGGGTCTATAATGAAGCTGTTGACGAAATCCGCATTGACATACGCCGGCAACTGATAGCCGAAGAAAACAACCGTGACAAGACAATTCCGCCAACAACATACTCCAACGGAGAGACCATGCGTCAAATCCTAGCCCGCAGCAAACACACGTTGATGATGTCTCAGAATAAATGGACTGATATACAGCGCCATCGCGTTAATATCCTGTTCAAACACTACCCAACACTGAAGAGTGCCTACAATCTTGCAATGGAGCTGAGGCTCATTTTCAATGCGAAGATTTCACCGACAAAAGCCATGGGCAGGATGAACAAGTGGTACGAAAAGGTAATTGCTTTGGGCAACAGCAATTTCCGTTCAGTTATCAAGACATTTAAGAACCATGCTCCGACCATCCTCAACTACTTCCGCCGTCGCGCAACCAACGCCTCTGCTGAAGCCTTCAACTCAAAAGTAAAGATCTTCCGCTCTCAAATGCGAGGCGTACGTGACCGCGATTTCTTCATCTTCCGACTGGTCAAACTCTACGCCTGAATTTTTAATATTCCGATCGACTCAATTTAACATTTGCACCGTAATTTCGGCTTGAGCCTGATTTTACGGTTTCTTTATCGGGACAAAAATAGTGCAAATAAACAATGTTTACAAAAAACAGATTCACTTTGTGCCAAGATTCCTTCATCCATATTACTTTTGCAAAAGGAATGTTGAGAATTTATTTATGTAACCTCGAATGAACGGATTATGAGAAAACAAGTGTTACTGATACTGCTCCTCTGTCTCACAGCCTCGCTGACGTGGGCGGAGCGGATCGACGTAGCCACCGCCCGCAAGGTAGCGGGAAGCGTGGCACAACGAGA